>DASQNB010000170.1:0-8258 GCA_035645175.1 Geodermatophilus sp. | reverse complement strand
GCGCGTCCCGGATGAGGCCGACCGCCGGCTGTTCCGTCCGGCTCGGCCGGACCCCGCGTCCCTCCGTCAGGCGCGCGCGGGCTGGGAGACCGCGCCGCGCCGGCCGACGTCCTTGAGCACCTGCCAGTGCCCGCTCCGCAGGTCGGCGAGGACGGCGTCGTCGAGCTCCACCTGCTTCTTGACCGCCGAGGTGACCGCCACGACGTCCTCGGGGTGGTGCCCGAGGACGATCCCCCCGACGGCCCGGTGCTGCGCGACGACCAACCGCCGGTACGAGGGGAGCGACGCGTCCTCGACGACGACCACCTCGTCCTCCGGCTCCGGCTGCACCCGGCCGATCGAGAAGAGGTCGAGCCCGACCCCCTTGAGGATCGTGGCCGGGACCTCGGCGGTGAGCACCGCGTTCCCGCCCAGGGCGTTCACGGCGGCGACCTCGCCCTGCTTGGCCGCGATGGGCCACAGGCCCAGCACCCTGCCGCCGTGCTCGGCGACGTCGCCGGCGGCGTACACGCCGGGGACCCCGGTCCACATCCGGTCGTCGACGAGGACGCCCCTGCCGACCGGGATGCCCGCACGCTGCGCCAGGTCCACGTTGGGGCGGATGCCGACCGCGGCGAGGAACAGGTCGCACCGCAGCGACCGCCGGTCCCCGAGGGTCACCCCGGTGACCCTGTCCTCGCCGGCCAGCGCGACCGCCTCGGCGCCGTAGAGGACCTGCATCCCGATGGTCTGCAGGTACGCGTCGACCAGTTCGCTGCAGCGCGCGTCGACCTGGCGGGACAGCAACCGCGCACCGCGCTCGAGCACCGTGACCCGCAGTCCGAGCTCGAGCAGGGAGTGCGCGGCCTCCAGCCCCAGCAGGCCGCCGCCGGACACCACGGCGTCCCGGCACGCCTGCTGCTGGGCGTAGGCCCGGACGTGCTGGGCGTCCGACGCCGTCCGCAGCACGAAGCTGCCGGGGCGGCCGAACCCGGCGACCGGGGGCTCGACGCCGCGGCTGCCCGTGGCCAGGATCAGCCGGTCGTAGGGGAGCACCTCGCCGGTACCGAGGAACACCCGCTGGGACGCCAGGTCGATCCCGGTGGCGACGGTGTTGAGCCAGGCGGTGACCTGGTGCTCGTCGTACCACTGCTCGGGCAACAGGAAGAGGCCCTGCATCGCCGACCGGCCGTAGACCAGCCGCGAGATCCCCATCCGGTTGTAGAGCACGTGCGGCTCCTCGCCGACGACGTGGATCTCGCACTCGGGGTGCCCGCGCCGGACGAAGTCGGCGGCGGTGACGCCCGCGATGCCGTTGCCGAGGACCACCACGCTGACGATGGACCGGTCGAACTCCCGCGGCAGGGCACCGCCGTCGGGGGTGCCGGGCTCGGGGGTCAGGGAGACCGTGACCGGTCCGGACTCCAGCCGCGCGGAGCAGGCCATCCGCGTGTTCTTCGCGAAACCGAGCCGGCGCAGCGTGTCGAGCTCCTCCTCCTCCGGCGCCGACAGGCAGGACGCGCCGTCGAGCACCGCGACCGGGTCGGCGCCGCACACCCCCATCCGGCAGCCGGCCTCCAGCGGCAGGCCCGCCCGCTCGGCGACCTCCAGCAGGCTCGTCCCGACCTCGGCGCTCACCGGGCCGTCACCCTCGGCGAACCGCACCTCGGCGCCGTCCGCGTCACCCTCGTCCGGGACGGCCTCGGGCGACGGCCGGCTGACGGGGATGACGGGGAGCCGGGTGCGCTGGTCGGCGGCGGCCTCCTCGTCGTACTGGCGTGCCGCCACCGCGGTGCGGGCGATCCAGAGGACGGACAGGACCAGCACCAGGGCCTGGAGCGGCCAGCGCGACCAGGGGGCCTGGATGCCGGTGACCGTCGCGAACGAGGTCGCCAGGACGGGGGCGGCGAACCAGTAGAAGACGTTGATGGCGGCCGCGGCCCACACCGCGATCGTGACCGCCGTGCGCAGCGGCAGGAGCGCTTCCGCTGCGTAGAACAGCCCGACGCTGCCGAGGAAGTAGAGGGCCAGTTCCGCGTAGGTCGACGTCCACGGCCGGTCACCGGCTCCGGCGAGGACGAAGAACCCGAGCACGAACCCGGGCAGCGCCGCGACGAACAGCTTGCGCGGCGCGGTCCACACCGGGTCGTCCTCGTGCAGGTCGGCCTGGTAGGCGCTGATCGGCTGGAAGTCGTAGCAGTTCTTCGTGCAGGCGACGCAGGGCCGGCAGTGGCTGTTGGGGGACCGGACGTAGGGCGTCTGGCCGTAGACGCGCTGCAGTGGCAGCAGCGGGCAGATCTGGCTGCACCAGCCGCTCTTGCCCTTGAACAGGAAGCCGCCGAGGAACGCGGAGACGATGACCACGGCGAGCAGCGCACCGGTGGCCGGACCACTGCCGTTGAACACCGCCAGGCGGGCACCGGCGATCCCGAAGAACAGGACCATCGCCACGATGAAGGCCCGCCGCTGCCACCACTCCGGGACCGTGGCCCCGCGGGTGAACCCGAGGACGCGCGGCGCCTGGTTCACGGCGGCCAGGGGGCAGGTGTTGCGCCACACCCCCGGCGCCACGAAGAACAGCAGCGGCAGCAGCGGGACCACCACGCCGAAGAAGACGAACAGCCCACCCGCCGGCCGGACGAACAGCGCGACGACCAGCGCGACGTAGGCCAGCACGCTGACGACCCGGACCGCGCGCCACACGCCGAGCGGGACCCGGGTGCGCATCTCGGTGTAGACCGGGAACAGCGCCTGGCCCGCGCGCGGCGTCCTGCCCAGGGCCCGGTCCCACGCCACCGCCAGCCGCGAGGGAGCGGTCGGGACGGCCGGCGGTGGCGGGGGAGGGGGGACGGCCCCGCCTGCACCCGCCAGCACGGTCGCCATGGCCGCGGGCGCCGGGGCGCGCTCGCGGCGGCCGATGACCACGATCTCGGTGGCCCCGAGACGGACGACGTCCCCCTGCTCGAGGACCACGCGGCCGTCGACGCGGTTCCCGTTGACGAACGTCCCGTTGCGGCTGTCGAGGTCGACCAGCGACAGCGCGACGGGGCTCGGCACCAGCCGCAGGTGGCGGCGGGAGACGCTCTGGTCGGACAGGTCCAGGCCCCCGGACTCGCGGCCGACCTCGAGCGCGCGGGTCAGCACCACGCGCCGGGGCTCGAGCCCCGGTTCCCTGATCTCGATGACGGGGGGACCGGCCATCTGGCGATTCCTTCCCACGCGGCCCGATCGCGGCTCGGGTCCTGCACTCGAGTCCTTCAGAGGTGGAAACCCGTGGTGGTGAACACCCACAGCGCGGAGGTGAGCCACAGGCCGATCACGCCGGTGAACAGCGCTCCGCCCGCGACCGGCACGACCCAGCGGGGCCGGTCACGCCGGGTGAGGACGAGCATCTTGACCACGAAGGCGCCGTAGAGGAAGCAGCCCAGCAGCGAGTGCACCAGGACCCGGGGCGAGCCCCCCTGGAAGCCCAGGGCGTAGAGACAGTGGACGGCCACCGGCACGGTGAGCAGGACCGCGGCCCGTCCCGACCAGCGGTGCACGGCGTGGACCTGGTCGCTCGCCGCGGCGTCGTACATGCGACCGGCCGTGAGCAGCTGGACCACGGCGAGGACGGCGGCGGCCGTGGTGAGCCACGTCTTGACGTACAGCGGCCCGGAGAACCCGACGACGTTGAGGGCGTACCCGGCGGGCTCGTGCTCGCGGCCGTAGACCCCGAGCGCCACGGCCACGGCCGAGCCGACCAGGACGAAGGTGAGCATCGGCAGCCGGTAGCGGTCGCGCGTCGCACCGGCCGACTCACGGGTGACGGTCATGACGATGGCTGCTCCTGGCACACGGGGGCGGTCAGCTGCAGGGGGCCGGGCTCGACCTCACCGGCCGACCACGGTGTCGGCCCCGTCGATCGGGGTGGCCTCGTGGGCGGCCTCGTCGAGCGTGAAGGTGGCGTCGTCCAGGTCCAGCCGGGGCGCCGGGCTCCGGGTGCCGTCGACGTTCTGGATCCCGACCTGCGTCCCGTCGGGCAGCACCACCCAGCCGATCCGGGTCGCCAGGCCGTCGATCGTCGTCCGGGCCTCGTAGATGCCGGCCGGGGGCTGGGCCTGGTCCGCGGAGAACTGCCACGACAGCCCCGTGCTCGTCGTGACGGTGCCCGACATGGTCGAACCGGAGATCGTCCCGGTGAGCGCGGCGGGGTCGCGCCCGGTCAGCGAGACCTCGTCACCGGTCGCCGATCCCTGCAGCCAGGTCTCGATGCTGTCGCCGTCGCACAGGTACGCCGCCGCCCGGTCACCGTTGACGGCGACCGCGACGGTCGCCTCGCGCCCGTCGGTCCGGCCGGAGTACACGGCCTGCAGGGAGGCCGGCTCCGCGGTCGGGGGTGGGGCGGCCTCCGACGACGGCGCCGGCGCCGCCGGCACGGCCGACGTCGGTGCGCCGTCGTCCGGCGCGGTGTAGCTCGACGAGCTCGTCGGCGCGGTCGACGGCCCGACCAGCTCGTTCACCGACAGCAGGGCACCGGTCAGGACCACGACGGAGGCCAGGGTGAGCAAGGGCCCTCGGGTGCTCATCGCCACGTCACCGTCCTGTCCCGCTCGGACGTCGATGGCCATCCGTCGGCCTGACCGGGCGACCGACGCGAGGCGCGACTGCGCGGGAACCGTCCCACGACCCCGCCGGGAGTGCGAAGGGCCCTGAGACCCTTTCGGGCGGCCGTCCCTCCCCGGTCCGACCGCGACCGACCCCGTTCAGAGACCCCGCCGCGGCCCCGTCCCGGGTCCCCGGCCCTCCCCTGGCGTGCCCTGAGCATGCGAAGGGCTCGGGGAGAGGGTCCTTCCACGAGGCGTGGGGAGAAGGGTGGTCCTTCCTCAGCCGACGCGGCGCAGCACCTCGGGGGAGAGCTGGTCGACCGCCGTGTGGCCGCTGAGCCCGAGGGTCAGGTCGAACTCGCCGAGCACGTCGGACACCACCTGGCGCACACCCTCCTCGCCCGCGAGCGCCAGGCCCCAGGCGTACGGCCGGCCGAGCAGCACCGCCCGGGCGCCGAGGGCGACCGCGGTGAGGACGTCGGCGCCGCTGCGCACCCCGCTGTCGAGCAGCACCGGAGCCCGGTCGCGCACCGCGGCCACCACGTCGGGGAGGGCGTCGAGCGCGGCGATCGAGCGGTCCACCTGCCGGCCGCCGTGCGTGCTGACCACCACGCCGTCCACGCCCTCGTCGAGCGCCCGGCGGGCGTCGTCGGGGTGCAGCACGCCCTTGAGCACGATGGGCAGCCGGGTGCGGGCCCGCAGCCAGGCCAGGTCGGCCCAGGTGATCGAGGGCCGGGAGTAGATGGCGAGGAACGTCTCGACCGCGGCGCGGGGCAGCGGCGAGCGCAGGTTGTCCAGCAGCGGCCCCGGCCAGGCGCGCGCCATCCCGACCAGCGCGCGCACCGCCGCCAGCGTGGGCCGGGGCTGGCGGTCCCGCCCGGCCGCGGCGCCCGGCCGGGCCGGTGCGGGGGCCGCCGACGCCGCCGCCCGCTCCTCGACCAGCCGGCGGAAGACCGGGTCGGAGGTGTACTGCGCGATCCCCTTGCCCAGCGCGAACGGCAGGTGGCCCAGGTCCAGGTCACGGGGGCGCCAGCCGAGCATCGTGGTGTCGAGGGTGACCACCAGCGCGTCGCAGCCGCTGGCCTCCGCCCGCCCGACCAGGCTCTCCACCAGCTCGTCCGACGTCGACCAGTACAGCTGGAACCACCGCGGCGCCGAGTCCATGGCTGAGTCCATGGCCGCCGCGCACTCCTCCATCGGCACCGACGCCTGGTTGGAGAAGACCATCGGCACGCCCAGCGACGCGGCCGCCCGGGCCACCGCGAGGTCGGCCGCCGGGTGCACCAGCTCCAGCGCGCCGACCGGGCCGAGCAGCAGCGGGGCGGGCAGCCGCCGTCCGAACAGCTCCACCGAGGTGTCCCGCACGCTCACGTCCCGCAGCACCCGGGGGACGACGGCGTAGCGGTCGAACGCCGCGCGGTCGGCCCGCTGGGTCGCCTCGTCCCCGGCCCCGCCGGCGACGTAGGCGTAGGCGCGGGCGCCCAGCCGCTCCCGCGCGCGGCGCTGCAGCGCCCGGGCAGCGGTGGGCACGAGCGGCCGGCGCCCGTACACCCCCGCGCGGTAGACCTCGTCCTGCCGACGGCGACCGGTACCCGCTGCTGAGTGCACGCGGACACGGTAGTGAGAGCTCCGTCACACGCCGGCGCTGGTCCCGGACCGACTTTCCGCCGACACGCCGTAGCGACACGCGTGACCGGCGAGCAACTCCCGGCCCGCTGCCCGATCCGCCCGGCATCATGGGCGGCACCGGAGCGCTGCTGGTGCCCCGGCGCGGAACCAGGGGGACGTGCACGTGCAGGTGGCCACCGGGCCTCGTCGACTGGCCCGACTGCGCGCTGCCGTCCGCTCCGCGCTGGTCCCCCGCTGCAACACCCCTCGGGGGACGGCTCTGGTCGGACCGAGGTCGGTCGTGGCGCTCGGGGTCCTGTCCGCCGGCCTGCTCTGCGCGGGCATCGCCCTCGCCGGGCCCGCGGCCGCGATCGACCACGACTCCAGCCCCGACGCCCGCGTCACCCACGGCCCCAGCTGCCGGCCCGGCGGGGTCGTCGTCGAGGTCACCGCCGGCACCGTCGGCTACGCCGTCACGCTGGCCACCGGGCGCCGTCCCACGGGGGAGGACGCCGCGGAGGTCGCCTCGGGCGCCGTGGTCGTGCTGAGCACCGGTCCGGTCGACTGGGGCGAGACCATCGACCCGTTCCTGCGGTACACGGCCCTGGACGGCTCGGGCACCGGCTACGTCGACGAGCTGCCCGGCTTCGACTTCACCCGCCCGGCCGCCGAGGACTGCGCGGCCATCGCCCCGTCCACGGGCGCCGCGGTGGAGCCCGCACCCGGGGGCACGCCGCCGGCCGGGGCTGTCGGTGCGTCGCCCGCCGTGGCCGTCTCCGCGCAGGAGGTGGCCGCCGTGGAGGACGACGGCGGGCACTGGCCGCTGCTGGCCGCCGGCGGCGCGCTGCTCGTCACCGGTGCCGGCCTCGCCGTCGCCTCCGGCGGCCGGCGGCCGGGCACCCGGCCGCAGGCACCCCCGCCCTTCGGGAGCGCCTGAGCGCTCCGTCGGCGACGATGGGCGGGTGGCCCGCCCCGAGGACGCCCTGGCTCCGGACCTCCCCGCCGGGCACGTGCCGGGGGACGTGGCCGACGTCCCGGGCGTGGCGCCGACGCCGGCCGAGACCTGGCTGCGCATCGTGCAGGTGCACGACCGCATCACCCGCCGCGTCGACTCCGCGCTGCACCGCCGGCACGACCTCTCGCTCACCGGCTACGAGGCGCTGCGGCGGATCGCCGAGGCGCCCGGCGAGCGGGCCTCGATGGGTGAGGTCGCCGAGGCGCTCGGCATCTCCCGCGCCGGGGTGACCAGCACGGTCAGCCGGCTGGTGGCCGAGGGCCTCGTCGTCCGCGAGCGCTCCTCCGGCGACCGGCGGCTGCTGCACGCCCGGCTCACGCCGGCCGGGCGGGCCAAGGTCGAGGAGGCCCGGCTCACCCACGACGGGCTGGTCGCCCACCTGCTCACCCTGTTGGGTGACGACGCCGCCGTCGTCACCGACGCCCTCGCCCGCGTCTCCGCGGCGGCCCGAACCCGCCGCTGAAGAAGGACCCCCTGCCCCCCGCCACTCGCAGGCTCGCGGCGGGACCCTGCAGGGGGCCGAGCGCACCCCGTTCGGGGACACTTCAAGCCCGTAGTGTTTCCACTCCAGTCAAGCCGGGCAGGACGCGAACATGCAGGTGGGGATCGAGCAGTGCTCCGTGGTCGTGCCGACCGTCGGCCGGTCGTCGCTGGACGTGCTGCTCGACGCCCTCGCGCAGGCCCCTGGTCCCCGTCCGGCCGAGCTGGTGCTGGTCGACGACCGGCCCACCGGCGAGCCGCTGCGCCCCGAGCGGCCCGGCCTGCCGCCGGTACGGGTGGTGCGCACCGGGGGCGGTGGCCCGGCCCGCGCCCGCAACCTCGGCTGGCGCAGCGTGCGCACCGAGTGGGTGGCCTTCCTCGACGACGACGTCGTCCCCGACCCCGACTGGTACCAGCGGCTGGCCGAGGACCTCTCCGACCTGCCGGCCGACGTGGCCGGCAGCCAGGGCCGGGTGCGGGTGCCGCTGCCCGCCGACCGCCGGCCCACCGACTGGGAGCGGGGCACCGCGGGCCTGGCCACCAGCTCCTGGATCACCGCCGACCTCGCCTACCGCCGCGCCGCGCTGGCC
>DASQNB010000169.1:0-4201 GCA_035645175.1 Geodermatophilus sp. | reverse complement strand
CGTGAACGCGGCGAACACGAAGAACGGCAGTCGCCAGGCACCGTCGCCCATCCCCAGCGACTCGCCCCAGGCGATCAGCAGCGGCGTGGCGATGATCCCGACCGTCAGGCCGATGGACAGGCCGGTGATCACGATGCCCAGTCCGAGCGTGCGCTGGGCCGCCGGGGTGTGCGTGATGATCAGGGTGCGGTCGTTGGAGTAGAACACCCCCTCCCCCAGGCCGGTCAGCACGCGGGCCGCGACGAACGCCACGAGCCCGGCCACCAGGCCGGAGACGATCGTCAGGACGCCGGCCGCCAGCAGCGAGACGATGATCATCTCGCGGTGACCGAACCGGTCGCCGAGCCGCCCGCCCGGGTACTGGGTGAGCATGTAGCCCAAGAAGAACATCGAGCCGACCAGGCCGCCCACCGTCGCCGGGTTGGACGCGTCCCCGATGAATCCCGATTCGTTCTGGATCATCCAGGCGATGACCGGGCCGGTGACCGTCCGGTCCGCGTAGCTGACCACCCAGCCGAGCAACAGCACCGCCCACAGGGCCCGGTAGGGGGCGACCGGCCGGTCGTCGCGGCCGGCGTCGAGCAGCTGCTCTTCCCGGGCGGTGTCGCTCTCGGAACTCCCTGACGCCATGCGTCGCTCCTCCGTGAGGGGGTGCGTCGCCGACGATCGGCGACGACCGAGGCAAGGGTGACGGAGGTCACCGCCCAGGGTGTACGCCCCTTCCACGTGACGGAAGACAGATCCGGCCGCATCTCCGCGATGACCGCATCTGTGCTGATCACGACACCCACGGACCGCTGGCGGACATCGACGGTCGGCCTGGACGGCGCCACGTGGTGGCCCAGGCGGGTGGCTGCGTCGTGCGGGGACAGATGTCCGTGTCCCCCGGCCGTGCTCGACACCGAACCGGGCCAGGCACTCCTCGACCGGCTCCGGGACGAGGTGACCGCCCCGGGTCGAGCATGGTCGCCCCGCTGACCCCGGCCCAGGCCGAGGGAGCCCGCCGCCACGTCGCGCTCTGCCGAGCAGTCCTGGACAGCCCACCCGCCCCGCCGGAGGCACCCGGGCGGTCGCCGAGCGTACGGACCTCTGGACCCGGCCGGTCCGGGGCGCGTGGCACCCCGGACCGGCCGGGTCCCCGGCGGTCAGCGGTCCCGGTCGCGCCCCGGCTCCCCGAGCCCGCCGACGAGCCGTGACGGTTCGAACCGGGTGAACCGGGCGGTGGTCTCGAGCTCGAGGGCGTCGGCTGCGGCGTTCAGCCGAGCCGGGTCGGCCAGGTCGTCCCAGTGACCGGTGTCGAGCCGCTGCTCGAGCGCCTGCAGCGCCGCGACCTGCTCCGCCGGCTGGAACTGGCAGTGGCCGGCCCCCTCCACGTAGGCCTGGCGCAGCAGATCTGCCTCACCCTCTCTGACCACCTGCTCGGCGTACCAGTCCTCGTGCTCCACCGGGACGAGTTCGTCGGCGACGGTGTGGATGGCCAGCTCCGGGACGTCCAGCTCCCCGGTGACCATCGACGAGCGGGCCAGGTCGGCCACGGCCTCGGGGTCGGCCTCGACGTCCGCGTCACGGGTCAGCGTGGCCAGGTCGGCGTCCAGGTCGAGCCCGGCCTCGCGGTACAGCGCCCGCACCTGGTCGGCGTGGGGACTGCTGTCCAACAACGCGCGGTAGTCCACGCCGGCGTTGTAGGCACTGTTGCCCCCCGCCACGAGCTCGATCTGCTGCCGGCCGGTCACGTACCGCTCGAGGCCCCCGTCGACCAGTGCCTCGAACTGCTGCACCTGCTGGGCCTGGTGGTCGTGCGGCGCCGGTGGGACGTCCCCGGAGTACCAGGTCGCCATGTTGAGGAACGCGGAGGCGAGCGCGATGCGGGCCCGGCCCTCGGGCGTGTCCTGCGACTCCGTCACCACCGCGACCAGGTCCGCCGCCGCCTGCGCCGCCTGCTCCGGGCTCTCGTACCGGACCAGCGGGATGTCCTGATCCGGAGCCAGCAGGTGGGACAGCGTGTAGACGCCGTCGAGCTGGTAGTTGTTCAGGTTCAGGGCGCCGGCGACGAGCCCGCACGTGGTCAGGACGCCGTCGACCTCCCCCCGAGGGTCTTCCGCCTGCCGGGCACTCACCAGGCCGCCCATGGACCGGCCGAAGGCGATGGTCCGCTCCGGCTCGACGCCGAGCAGCTCCTCGAACGCCTCGAGGGCGGCGTACTGGTCGTCGACCGCGGACTCCAGCGCCCACAGCGACGGCCCCGAGTACGACGACCCCACGAGGGCGTATCCCTGCTCGAGCAGCTCCTGCCGGGTCGGCTCGTCCGGGGCGTCCTGGGCCGCCAACTGCCCGAAGCCGTGGGCGAACAGGACGACGGTCCCGTTCCACTCCTGCGGCACGTGCGCCAACCAGTCGGCACCGCTGGCCAGGTCACCGCGGTACTCGCCAGGAGGCACGTCGGGCTGGGCCGGGGGCGCGGCGTTCGCCGCCGTCACCGACGCTGCGCCACCGACGACTGCGACGGCCCCTGCCACCGCCGTCAGTCGGGTCCCCCACCTGTTCATGTCCACTCCCTCATCCCCGGACGACGCCCGGCGTCAACTGCGTGGTGCGGGCCACCCTGGACAGCCCACGAACGGAAAGTGCAGGTCTGCTGTCCTCTGGCGGGCTCGTGGCGCGACCAGCACGACGCCGGCCAGCGTCTCCACCCGGGCGTGCCGGATCGCTGGACCGGCACGTCGTCACGTCCGTCCTCGGCACGGTCAGGCGAGGCCGAGCATCCGGACGGCGTTGTCCTTGAGGATCAGCGGGCGGACGTCGTCCTTGATCTCGAGCTCGGCGAAGTCGGCGAGCCAGCGGTCGGGGGTGACGACGGGGAAGTCCGACCCGAACAGCACCTTGCGTCTGAGCAGCGAGTTGGCCGCCTTCACCAGCTGTGGCGGGAAGTACTTCGGCGACCAGCCGGACAGGTCGATGTAGACGTTCGCCTTGTGCGTGGCCATCGAGATCGCCTCGTCCTGCCACGGCACCGACGGATGCGCCAGCACGATGGTCAGGTGCGGGAAGTCGGCGGCCACGTCGTCGAGCAGCATCGGCGCCGAGTAGCGCAGCTTGATCCCCCGCCCGCCGGGCAGCCCGGCGCCGATGCCGGTCTGCCCGGTGTGGAACAGCGCCGGCACCCGCAGCTCCTGCAACGCGTCGTACAGGGGGTAGAAGCGGACGTCGTTGGGCTCGAACGCCTGCAGGCTGGGGTGGAACTTGAAGCCGCGCACCCCGTGCTCGGTCACCAGCCGCCGCGCCCGGGCGACGGCGGCCTTGCCCGCGTGCGGGTCGACCGAGCCGAAGGGGATGAGCACGTCGGCGTGCTCGGCGGCCTGCTCGGCGATCTGCTCGCTCGACAGCGGTGGGTGCCCGGTCCCGGCCGGGGCGTCGACGGTGAACACCACCGCTGCGGTGCGGCGGGCGCGGTAGTGCTCGGCGATCGTGGCCACGGTCGGGGTGCGGTCCTGGTCGGCGTGGAAGTACTTCGCCGAGGCGTCGAGCAGCTCCTGGTCCAGGGCGAAGCAGCCGTGGCTGTCCTGCTCGACGTGCACGTGCACGTCGATCGCGTCCAGTGCGGCGAGATCCATGGTGCGCCCCTCCTACAGGTCGGTCCGGGCCTTGGCGGCCAGCAGGGCGGTGAGCACGGCGTCGCGCCGGGCGATGAGCTCGGCGGGATCGACGCCGGCGAGCTCCTCGTCGACGCCGGCCACGAGCTTGGCGACGAGCTCCGGGGTGAGCGTGACCTGCCCGAGGTCGCGCCACCACGCCTCGGTCGGTGGGCCGAGGTGCTCCAGGACGTGCGCGATCCCGCCGGGCCCGCCGGACAGGTGCTGGTTCGCGAACGGCCCGAGCACCGCCCACCGCAGCCCGGGACCGTGGGCGATGGCAGTGTCGATGTCGGCCACCGTGGCCACACCGCGCTCGACCAGCGAGTAGGCCTCCTGCCACAGCGCCGCCTGCAGCCGGTTGGCCACGTGTCCGGGCAGCTCCTGGCGCAGCCGGATCGGCTTCTTGCCGACGGCGGTGTAGAAGGCGAGCGCGGCCTCGACCGCCTGCTCCGAGGTCTTCTCCCCCGGCACCACCTCGACGAGCGGGATCAGGTGCGGCGGGTTGAACGGGTGCCCGATCACCACCCGCTCGGGATGCCGCGGGCAGCCCCGGGCGATGACGCTGGGCA
>DASQNB010000168.1:0-2624 GCA_035645175.1 Geodermatophilus sp. | reverse complement strand
CGGTCCGCTCCTCGCTCGCCAGCGCTCGCTGCGATGCGCCCGGAGCCGACAGCCGACGTCAGACGCTGAGCACGAGGTCGATCAGCACCGGCAGCATCACCACGATGAGGAGCGCGCCGAGGACGTCGAAGGAGATCCCCGACCGGATCATCTTGGTGATCGGCACGACACCGGAGCCGTAGACGATGGCGTTCTGCGGCGTGGACACCGGCAGCATGAACCCGAAGGACGCCGCGAAGGTCGCCGCCAACGCCGGGACGAACGGGTTGATCCCCGCGGCCACCGCGACCGGGATGATGATCGGGACGACGACGGCCGCCGAGGCGGTGTTCGACGTCGTCTCCGAGATGATGATCGCCAGGATGACGGCGAACACCGTGATCGCGAAGGTGTTGGTGAGCCCGAGCAGGTCGGCCGAGCCGTTGCCGATCGTCTCGGCCAGGCCGGTCTCGGCCAGCAGCGAGCCGAAGATGATCCCGGTGCCGAACAGGAGGATCGTGCCCCAGTCGATCGTCGCGGCGTCGGACCAGTTGAGGGTGAACTCCCGGCGCTTCCAGTCGGTGGGCAGCAGGAACAGCAGCGAGGCGCCGAGGACGGCGACGATGCCCTCGTTGATCCGGTCGCCGACCGTCTCGTAGAGCGCCGAGTCGGTGCCGGCGGTCAGCGCGATGACGCCGGGGAAGATCCACAGCGCCACGGTGACGCCGAAGGCGACCAGCGTGTTCTTCTCCGCTCGCGACACCGGCCCCAGCTGGGCGCGTTCCTGTTGCACGAACTCGTGCACGCCCTCGATCCGCTTGATCTCCGGCCGGTTGAGCAGCAGCAGGACGGCGGCCAGCGCCACGAACATCAGCGCGCAGATCGGCAGCGCCATGAGCATCCAGCTGAGGAACCCGATCCGCTCCCCCGTCGCCTCCTCGATCAGCCCGCGGCCGATCAGGTTCGGCGGGGTGCCGACCGGGGTGATCAGCCCGCCGACGCTCGCGCCGTAGGCGAGCATCAGCATCAGCGCGACGCCCACCCGCAGCCGCAGCGGGTCGAAGTCCGGCGCCACCATCTCCTTGTCCTGCAGGAGCTTGGCGATCACCGAGAGGATGCCGATCGCCGTGGGCAGCAGCATCGCGACGGTGGCGGTGTTGGAGACGAACGCCGACAGCACGGCGGTGATCAGCCCGAACGCGATGATGACGCGCGCGGTCGAGCCGCCGACCCACTTCAGCGACAGGATCGTCATCGCGAAGCGCCGCGCGACGCCGTGCTTGAGCATCGCGGCGGCCAGGATGAACGCGCCGATGAAGGTGAACACCGTCGTCGAGCCGAACGGGGCCACCGCGTCGTCGGCGGGCACCACCCCGAGGACGACGATGGCGCCGACGCCGATCAGGCCGCCGATCGGGATGGGCACCGGCTCGGTGATCCACAGGACGATGACGCCGAGCAGGACCGCGGCCAGCATCTGCTGCTGGTTCGGCAGGTCGAGCGGCAGCAGCGCGAACACGAGGGTCACGAGCGGGGCGAGGAAGAGCCCGACCGTGCGGCGTCCCTTCTCGAACCGCTCCTCCGCCGGGCTGAGCTGCTGCTCGCCCAGGCTGCGGTAGGTGGCCGAGCCGCGGAAGGCGGCGTCGACGTCGGTCCGCCGCCCGGACCCCTGGTGCCGTTCGGTCGCGGTCATGACGCCTCCCCGAGAGACTGTGACCCAGACCATAGGCAGCAGTCCCCTATCCGGCGACCTCCCCCGGTGGCGGCGGGACCGCCAGCGCGACGAGGAAGCGGGACACCATCGCGTAGCCGCCCACCAGCGCGGTCAGCTCGACGACCTGCCGGTCGTCCAGGTGCGCCCGGACGCCGGCGAACACCTCCTCCGGGACGGCGATCCCACGCGTCGAGGCGTCGGTGAAGGCGAGGACGGCGGCCTGCACCGGCGTCCTCACCGGCTCGGCGGCGGCGTCGGGACGGCGCAGCGCCTGCAGCTGCGGCTCGGCCAGCCCGGCGCGGCGGGCGATCGGCTCGTGCGAGACCCACTCGAAGTCGGCCTCGTTGAGCACCGCCACCCGCAGCACCACCAGCTCACGCAGGTCCGCGGGCAGCGTCGTGGCCCCGCGCAGGGCGCCGAGCAGCGCGTTCCAGCCCTCGGCGACCGGCGGGCTGTGCAGCAGCAGGCGGTCCAGCGTGGACAGCTCACCACCGCGGCGGGCGCGCAGCAGCTCAGCCGTCGGGCCCTCGTCGGCCGCCTCGGGGACCCGGGGAGTGCTCACCGGGCGGAGAAGACGTCGGCCGGGTAGGCGCCGTTCGCGACCAGCCGGCCCGACAGCGCGCGGCCCAGCTCGACCACCCGCGCGGTGCGCTCCGGGCCCAGGTGCACCCACGGTGCCGCGGACAGCGCGTCGGTGCCGGCCTCGACCTCCGCGCGCAGCGCCAGCCCGGCCTCGGTGAGCGCGCCGTCGGTGACCAGGCCGCGCTCGGCGAGCCGCGCGCAGGCGGCAGCCCACTCCTCCTCGCTCCAGCCGCGGGTCGCCCGGGCGGCGGCCGCGGTGAAGCCGCGGCCGGTCAGCGTGTGGGTGACCAGCGACTCCAGGCCGGTCATCCCCGAGCGCAGCAGGCAGGCGACGTGCCCGTCGCCGCGG
>DASQNB010000167.1:0-19067 GCA_035645175.1 Geodermatophilus sp. | reverse complement strand
GGGCGTCCCCGGGACCGATGTCCTCCGCAGAGGCGTGCAGCAGAGTCGCGCCGGGTGGAGCGGGGGGCCGGGATGGCTGCGACGGCGTTGCAGGTGGTGTTCGGCTGCGCCGCGCTGGTCGCCGTCTGCACCGCGGTCCTGGCGTTCCGGCGTCGGCACCGCACTCCCGCCGCGACGGCGCTCGCCGCCACGATGGCCGGCGTCGCCCTCTGGTCGGCCATCGACGCGGCGGTGCTCCTGGTCGAGTCCGACGTCCTCCGCCGCGCGTACCCCCCCGTCCTGCTGGCCGCCGTCAGCCTCGCGGTGACCGGCACCTACGCGACGGCCCGGACGGTCTCGGATCCTTCGTGGCGGGCGACCTCCCGGACGAGGCTCCTCGGGGCGGTCGTTCCCGCGCTGGTGGTCCTGGCCGCGGTCCTGCCGGCGACGCGCGGGCTGGTGATGTCCGACATCCCGCCGGGCCCGGTGGGGGCCGAGGCGCGCGTGACCCTCGGGCCACTGTTCCTGGCCGCCACCGCCTACAACTACGTCCTCGTCGGCGTCGCCTACGGCACCCTGGCGCGCCGGTGGCTGCGCGCCACCGGCGTCTTCCGCCGCCAGATCGGGGTCCTGCTCGGCTCCGCCGCGTTCTCCAGCCTCGGCGGCGTCGTGGCGGTCCTCACCCAGCTCGACGGGCACGGCACCGACCCGACCCCGCTGTTCCTCCTGGTCACCGGCCTGGTCGACTGCTGGGCCATCTTCCGCGTCGGGCTGCTGCGGATGGTGCCCGTGGCCCGCGAGCAGGTGGTGGACACGGTTCCCGACGCGGTCCTCGTGGTCGATCCCACGGGGCTGGTCATCGACGTCAACCCGGCGGCCGCGCGGATGCTGCACCGGCTGCGTCCCGAGCTCGCCGGCGACCTGGTCGGCCGGCCGCTGGGCGACGTCGCCGGACCGCGGGCCATCGCGGTCCTCGGGCAGGCGGAGAACCGGGACGGCCACCGCCTCGCCGAGGTCGTCCCGGGGCTGTGGCTCGACGTCCGCGACTCCGCCGTCAGCGACCCGCGCGGCCGGCCGCTGGGCCGCATCCTCGTCGTCCGCGACGTCAGCGAGCAGCAGGAGCGCCAGGCCGCCGTCGAGCGGCTCAACCGGCAGCTCGCCGACCAGGTCGAGGTCATCGAGCGGCTGCGGGCCGAGCTCGCCGAGGAGGCCGTCCGCGACCCGCTGACCGGGCTGCACAACCGGCGCCACCTCGACCGCGCGCTCGCCGCCGACCTGGCCCGCCGCCCCCGCACGGGCGAGCTGTCGCTGCTGGTCGTCGACATCGACCACTTCAAGAGCATCAACGACCGCCATGGGCACGCGGCCGGCGACGCCGTCCTGACCTCGGTCGCCGCGACCCTGTCCGCCGCGGTGCGGGACGGCGACACCGCGGCCCGACTCGGCGGTGAGGAGTTCGTGCTCGTCCTGCCCGGAGCCGGACCCGAGGCCGCGCTCGAGCGCGCCGAGCAGGTGCGCCGCGACGTCACCGTGGTCCGGCACCTCCTCGACGGGGCGGACGTCGGCGTGACGGTCAGCGTCGGGCTCGCCGTGTGCCCGGCAGACGGGAGCTCGCCGGCCGCGCTGCTGGCGGCTGCCGACCAGGCGCTCTACACCGCCAAGGCGAGCGGACGGGACCGGGTCGTGGCCGCGGTCCCCAGGGACGGCGGGGCCGTCCCCGTGCGGGAGCGGGTCCCCGGAGGCTGAGACTGGACCGGACGGCTCGCGCGCCCGGCCGATAGGGTCGTCGCAGATCGCGGCCGCGCGACCGCGCGGCCGATCGAGGCGACAGTCGAGCACATGGAGGTCAGCTGTGACCGTACGGGTGGGCATCAACGGGTTCGGCCGGATCGGGCGCAACTTCTGGCGGGCGACCGCGGCCAGCGGCAAGGACATCGAGATCGTGGCGGTCAACGACCTGACCAGCCCCGAGGTCCTCGCGCACCTGCTCAAGTACGACAGCGTCCTGGGCGTGCTGTCCGAGGACGTCGCCGCCGACGGCGAGGGCATCAAGATCAGCGGGAGCACCATGAAGGTGCTCTCCGAGCGCGACCCGGCGAGCCTGCCGTGGGGCGACCTGGGCGTCGACGTCGTCGTCGAGTCCACCGGCTTCTTCACCAAGGCCGACGACGCCCGCAAGCACGTCGACGCCGGCGGAGCCAAGAAGGTGATCATCTCCGCGCCGGCCACCGGTGACGACCTCACCATCGTCATGGGCGTCAACGACGACAGGTACGACGGCTCCCAGACGATCATCAGCAACGCCTCGTGCACGACGAACTGCCTGGCCCCGCTGGCCAAGGTCCTCAACGACGGCTTCGGCATCGAGCGCGGTCTCATGACCACGATCCACGCCTACACCGCCGACCAGAACCTGCAGGACGGCCCGCACAAGGACCTGCGCCGGGCCCGCGCCGCCGCGCTCAACATGGTCCCGACCTCGACCGGTGCGGCCAAGGCGATCGGCCTGGTCCTGCCCGAGCTGCAGGGCAAGCTCGACGGCTACGCCGTCCGCGTCCCGGTGCCCACCGGCTCGGCCACCGACCTGACCGTGCAGCTCTCCCGCGAGGTGTCGGCCGACGAGGTCGACGCCGCCTACCGCGAGGCCGCCTCGGGCCCCCTGGCCGGGATCCTCAAGTACACCGACGCCCCGATCGTGTCCTCCGACATCGTCACCGACCCGGCGAGCTGCATCTACGACAGCAAGCTGACCAAGGTCTTCGGCCCGATGGTCAAGGTGCTCGGCTGGTACGACAACGAGTGGGGCTACTCGAACCGGCTCGTCGACTCCGTCGAGCTCGTCGGCCGCTCGCTCTGACGCCGGCCGCCATGCGCTCCCTCGACGACCTGCTCGCCGAGGGCGTCTCGGGTCGGCGCGTGCTCGTGCGCACCGACCTGAACGTCCCGCTGGACAAGACGGGGTCACCGGACAGGCCTGCCGGCCTGATCACCGACGACGGCCGGATCCGCGCCAGCGTGCCGACGCTGCAGGCGCTGCGCGAGGCCGGCGCCCGCGTCGTCGTCGCCGCCCACCTCGGCCGGCCCAAGGGCGCGCCGGACCCGCAGTACTCCCTCGCGCCGGTCGCCGCGCGGCTCGGCGAGCTGCTCGGCACCGAGGTGCCGCTGGCCACCGACGTCGCCGGGGACGACGCCCGGCAGAAGGCCGGCGCGCTCGGTGACGGCGGCGTCCTGCTGCTGGAGAACGTCCGGTTCGAGGCCGCCGAGACGTCGAAGGACGACGCCGAGCGGGGTGAGCTGGCCGACCGGCTGGCCGCGCTCGCCGACGCCTACGTCGACGACGCCTTCGGCGCAGTGCACCGCAAGCACGCGTCGGTGTACGACGTGGCGCTGCGGCTGCCGCACGTCGCCGGCCGGCTGGTCGCCACCGAGCTCGACGTGCTGACCCGGCTGACCACCGACCCGCAGCGGCCCTACGTCGTGGTGCTCGGTGGCTCGAAGGTCAGCGACAAGCTCGCGGTCATCGAGGCGCTGCTGCCCAAGGTCGACCGGCTGCTGGTCGGCGGCGGGATGTGCTTCACCTTCCTGGCCGCCCAGGGCCACGGCGTGGGCGGCTCGCTGCCGGAGAGCGACCAGGTCGACACCTGCCGACGGCTGCTGGCCGAGGCCGGTGATCGGATCGTGCTGCCGATCGACGTCGTCTGCGCCGCCGACCTCAGCGACGACGCGCAGACCACCGTCGTCCCGGTCGACGCGATCCCCGAGGACCTGAAGGGGCTCGACGTCGGCCCGCGCACGGTCGAGGCATTCGGGCGCGAGCTCGGCGGTGCCCGCACCGTCTTCTGGAACGGCCCGATGGGCGTCTTCGAGCTCGCGCCGTTCCAGGCGGGCACCCGCGGGGTGGCCGAGGCGGTGGCCGCGGTCGACGGCCTGTCGGTCGTCGGCGGCGGCGACTCGGCCGCGGCGGTGCGCCAGCTCGGGCTCGACGAGGCCGCCTACGGCCACATCAGCACCGGCGGCGGTGCGTCGCTGGAGTACCTCGAGGGCCGGGAGCTGCCCGGCCTCGCGGTGCTGGCCGACTGAGCGAGGGGGACGGACATGGCACGCAGGGGCACCCCGGTCCGCCGCGAGGGGCGCCGGCCGCTCATCGCCGGCAACTGGAAGATGAACCTGACCCATCTCGAGGCGATCGGGATGGTGCAGAAGCTGGCGTTCAGCCTCAAGGAGCCCGAGCTCGAGGCCGCCGAGGTCGTCGTCGTCCCGCCGTTCACCGCGCTGCGCAGCGTGCAGACGCTGGTGACCGGCGACAAGCTCGACGTCGGCTACGGCGCGCAGGATCTCTCGGTCCAGGACTCCGGCGCCTACACCGGCGAGGTCAGCGGCGCGATGCTCGCCGCGCTGGCCTGCCGCTACGTCGTCGTCGGCCACTCCGAGCGGCGCGCGATGCACGCCGAGGACGACGCCGTGGTGGCCGGCAAGGTGCGCGCCGCCCTGCGGCACGGCCTGGTCCCCATCCTGTGCGTGGGTGAGGGGCTGGAGGTCCGCCGCGCCGGTGAGCACGTCGCGCACTGCACCGCGCAGCTGGACGCCGCCCTCGAGGGGCTGACCGCCGAGCAGCTCACCGAGCCCGGTGGGGGCACCGGGAGCGCGGGCGGCGGGGGTTCCGGGTCCGGCGGAGGGGTCGTCATCGCGTACGAGCCGGTGTGGGCGATCGGCACCGGCGAGGTGGCCACGCCCGAGGACGCTCAGGAGGTGTGCGGTGCCCTGCGGTCACGGCTCGCCGAGCGTTTCGGCGCGGAGACGGCCGGGATCGTCCGTATCCTCTACGGCGGGTCGGTGAAGGCCGCGAACACGGCTGGGATCCTGGCCGGGCCGGACGTCGACGGTGCCCTCGTCGGTGGCGCCAGCCTGGACGCCGACGAGTTCGCGCAGATCTGTCGGACAGCCGCCGACGTCGGCTGACCGCCGCCGCCGGACGGGCGGGGAGCGGGTGGGGTGGAGAACACGCTGGAGCGGGGCCCCGCCTGGGCGCGGGGCACTCGCGGCCGGGTGGTCGGCGTCGCCGCCGTCGTCCTGCTGGTCGTCGGGACGGCGGTCAGCTGCGCCGGTGCCGGTGAGGACGGCCCCACCCTCCCCGTCTTCGGCGGCGGCCCGGACGCCGGGGTCACCGGGGTCCGGGCACCGTCCGACGTCCCCGGCGGCACGCTGCGGGTGGTGACCGGCGAGGTCGACAACCTCGACCCGCAGCGCTCCTACCTGCCCGGCGTGTGGAACCTCATGCGGCTCTACACCCGCACCCTGGTCAGCTACGACTCCGAGCCCGGCCGCACCGGTGAGCTGGTGCCCGACCTCGCCACCGACCTGGGCACCACGCCCGACGGCGGCACGACCTGGACCTTCACCCTCCGCGAGGGCGTCCGGTTCGAGACCGGCCAACCGATCACCTCGCGCGACGTCAAGTACGGCATCGAGCGCTCGTTCGCCTCGGACGTCGTCGTCGGCGGCCCGACCCGCGTCGTCGAGCTGCTCGACGACCCGGCCAACCCCTACGCCGGCCCGTACCAGGACGAGACCCCCGGCCGGCTGGGCCTGGCCTCGGTGGAGACCCCGGACGACCGCACCATCACCTTCCGGCTGCGCGCGCCGCAGCCGGACTTCCCCTACGTGATGGCGCTGCCCTCGAGCAGTCCGGTGCCGGTCGACCAGGACACCGGCGCCGACTACGGCCGCGACCCGGTGTCCTCCGGCCCGTACGCGGTCGCCACGCGGGACGACGTCACCGGCATCGTGCTCGAGCGCAACCCGCAGTGGGACCCGGCGACCGACGACGTCCGCACCGCTCTGCCCGACCGGGTCGTCGTGCGCACCGGGCTCACCGGCGTCCAGCGCGACCAGGCGCTGCTCGCCGGGTCCGCCGACGCCGACGTCTCCGGCACCGGCATCCAGGCGCCGACGACGGCCCGGCTCGGGGAGGACACCGGCGGCGACGTCCCGCTGGTCGACCGGATCGACGAGGTCACGAACAACGTCGTCCGGCTGCTCGCGCTGCCCACCGACGTCGCCCCGTTCGACGACGCGGACTGCCGTGCCGCGGTCGCCGCGGTGGTGGACCGGGCCGCCGTGCAGGAGGTGCTCGGCGGGCCGGCCGAGGCCGTGCGCACCTCGCAGCTGTGGCCGCAGGGTGTCGAGGGAGGGCCGGAGGAGCCCGACCCGAGCCCCGACGTGGCCGCCGCGCAGGAGGCCCTGGCCGCGTGCGGACAGCCGGAGGGCTTCAGCACGGTGCTCGCCGTCCCGGACGGGCCGAACAGCGTGGCGGTCGCCGAGCAGGTCGCCGGGCAGCTGGAGCGCATCGGCATCCAGGTCGAGGTGCGCCCGCTCGACGCACCCAGCTTCTACGCGACCGAGGTCGGCAACCCCGACCGGGTCCGCGCGAACGGGATCGGCATGGTGCTGGCCACCTGGACCGCCGACTTCCCGACCCCCGGCTCCTTCCTCGTGCCGCTGGTCGACGGCCGGTCGGTCAGCACGGTGGGCAACACCAACTTCGCCCGGCTCGCCGACCCCGCCATCGACGGGCTCATCGACGCCGCGCGCGCGGCCGCCGGGGATCCCGGGGCCGCCCGCGCCGCCTGGCGCGAGGTGGCGACGGCGGCCACCGCCACCGGCGCGTACGTGGCGCTGGCCGAGTCGCGGGTGCAGCTGCTGGCCGGCCAGCGGCTGCGCAACGGCGTGGTGATGGGGCCCTACACGAGCTACGACCTGGCGACCGCCGGCGTCCGCTGACCGCTGCCGCCGTCACGGAGGACGCACCTGCTGTCCGTGTCCGCTGACCGGGCAGCGGACGGCGGTCGGTTACCCTCGGGGCATGGTCGAGCTGGTCCTCAACGTGCTGCTGGTGCTCACCAGCGTGCTCCTCGTGGTGCTGATCCTGCTGCACCGCGGCAAGGGCGGGGGCCTGTCCTCGATGTTCGGCGGCGCGGTCTCCTCGCAGCTGTCCGGCTCCTCGGTGGTGGAGAAGAACCTCAACCGGCTCACCGTCTTCATCGGCCTGATCTGGACGGTCTGCATCGTCGGCCTGGGGATCCTGCTCAAGGTCTGAGCCTGAGAGAGGATCACCCTTCCCCCCACGCCTCGCCAGCTCGGCGCAGGACCCTGAAGGGTGGCCGTTCCAGTCCGTGACCGAGCTCGCGGCGGTGCCCTGGAAGTGGGCGTCCCCGCTGACCGGGACCAAAGTCCTCGGTCGGCGTGCCCCCAGGTCATAGACTGCCCCGGCGGCCGCAGGTCGCTGCACACCGCTGAGACGCACAGGGGGCACTCGTGGCTGGTGGTAACGCGATCCGTGGCACGCGGGTGGGTGCGGGTCCCATGGGCGAGGCCGAGCGCGGCGAGGCCGCTCCCCGCCGCCGGGTTCCCTTCTGGTGCGCCCAGGGCCACGAGACGCAGGTGTCCTTCGCCTCCGAGGCCGAGGTACCCGAGCTGTGGGACTGCCCGCGCTGCGGTCTGCCGGCCGGCCAGGACCAGGCGGCTCCGCCACCGGCTCCGCGCACCGAGCCCTACAAGACCCACCTGGCCTACGTGCGCGAGCGGCGCAGCGACGCCGACGGCGACGCCCTCCTCGAGGAGGCACTGGCGAAGCTGCGCGCCCGGCGCGGAGCCTGAAGAAGGCCTCCTGCCCCCCGCCACCCGTCGAAGGACTCTCGCCCCGAGCCCTTCGTCGAAGCAGGAGGGGATGCCGGCGCCTCCCTCGCTCAGCCCTGACCGTCGAGCTCCCCGGCGGCCTCGGCATCCAGCAGCCAGCGGGTCGCCCGGCGCCCGTGCACACCGGCCGCCGGCAGCTGGTCCGGCGTCACCTCGCCGCTCAGCGCCTGCGCCACGGCCGTGGCCTTCGCCGCCCCACTGACCAGCAGCCACACCTCCTCGGCGGCGTTGATCGCGCGGAAGCCGAGGCTGACCCGGGTCGGCGGCGGCTTGGGGCAGTCGCGCACCGCCAGCACCGTCCGCTCGTCGGACACCGCCGGCGTCCCCGGGAAGATCGAGGCGACGTGGCCCTCGGGACCCACGCCCAGCAGCAGCACGTCGATGCGGGGCAACGGCTGTCCCTCCGGCGCCACCGCGGCCAGCTGGTCGGCGTACCAGGCGGCGGCGTCCTCCGGCTCGGCGAAGCCGGCGTCCGAGGCCGGCATCGCGTGCACCCGCTCGGCCGGGACGCCGGCCGGGTCGAGCAGCGCGCGGCGGGCGCCGAGCTCGTTGCGGTCGTCGTCGGCGGCGGGCACCCAGCGCTCGTCGCCCCACCAGACGTCGACCGCGGTCCAGTCCACCCGTTCACGCGCCGGCTCGCGGACCAGGTCTGCGACCCGCTCGAGGACGGCGGTGCCGATGCCGCCGCCGGTGAGGACCACCGACGCCGTCCCGTGCACCGCCTGCGCGGCGGCCAGCCGGGCGACGAGGGCCGCGCCGACGGCGCGGGCCAGCCGGTCGGCGTCGGGCTCGACGACGACGTCCGGCACCTGGCCCTCCTGCAGGGGCCCGCCGCGAGGCCCCGTCCCGAGGCTCACCCCGAGCCTGCGAGGGGGGAGGAGGACGGGGTCCTTCTCCGGTGGGGGGCAGGAGGGTCCTTCAGCTGCTCGGCCGGCGGGGCGGCGATCCGCTCGCCGGGAGGGGGCGTCACGGGACGACCTGCCCGGCGTCGCGTGCGCCCTGGTCGGCGTCCTCGATGCCCTGCTGGGCGACCTCGTCCGTGCCCTCCGAGTCCGGGGGGACGGCCGCGAGCGTCTCCCCGCCACTGCCGGCGTTCGCCTCGGCGGGGTCGAACCACACGTGCTTGCGCACGGGGGAGCGCTCGGTCAGGTCGGGGACGCCGGTGGTGGACCCCAGCGCCTCGGCGTAGGGCTCGTCGGGGTCCAGCCGGCGCAGCTCCTCACCGACCAGGTCGCCGAGCTGGCGGTCGGGCAGGGCCACGGTCGCCTCCGGCCGGTACGGCTGGCTGATGACCGCCCCGCCGCGCCGGTCGGCCGCCACCCGCACCTGCTCGTCCTGGTCGACTTCCAGCACCACGGCGGAGACGCCGCTGGGGCCGGGGCGCCGCTCGCCGGACACCACCGGGATGTCGACGCCGCAGCGCGCGGTCAGCCAGCCGGCCAGCAGCAGCGCGGTGGCGTGCCCCGGGTCGCCCTCGACCCGGCCGCCCAGCACCCGGACGGCGTCACCGCGGCGCCCGGACACCGAGTCCACCGTCGAGGTGAGCGTGGAGCGCCACGGCGTGCTGCGGGTCCAGGCCAGGTCGGTGTCGCCGGGGGCGTAGTCCTCGGCGCGGGCGTGCAGCGCGGCCAGCTGGTCCGCGGCCAGCGAGCTGTCGGTGATCCGCCGGTCGGCGATCACCGCGAGCGCGTCGGTGGCCAGCTGCTCCGGCGGCGTGCCGTGCCACCAGGTCACCACGGGGGCGTCGGCGGCCAGCAGCGGCAGCACCACCGACTCGGCGTGCAGCGCCAGGCGCCCGTACATCCGCATGACCACGGCCTCGCCGGGACCCAGCCGCCCGCCGATGAGCACCTCGGCGTCCAGCCGGGGCGTCGGCGACTCGATCTGCCGGCGGACGACGATCAGCAGCCGGCAGGGGTGCTGCTCGGCGGCGGCGGTCGCGGCCTCCTCGGCCTCGGCCACGCGGTTCTCGTCGGCCACGACCACGAGGGTGAGCGCGACGCCGGACAGCACCGCGCCGCCGGTGCGCCGCTGGGCGGCCAGTTCCTTGACCACCGCGGAACCGGTGGTGTCCCACAGGGTGGTCACGACGCCTCCTCGCTGGCGCTCGTCGGCGCCGTGCCCAGTGGTGCTCTCTTCCTGGATGACCTCGCCAGCTCGGTCATCGGGTCTCCTCGGGTCGGATCGGGCCGGTCACGGACGCCGCCACCGGCGGTCCTCGGCGGCGAGCATCTCGTCGGCGGCGCGCGGCCCCCACTCGCCGGCCCGGTAGGCGTGCGGTGTCGTCCCGGCCCAGAAGTCCTCCAGCGGGTCGATCACCGTCCACGACGCCTCGACCTCCGCGTTGCGCGGGAAGAGGGTGGCGTCGCCGAGCAGGACGTCGAGCAGCAGCCGCTCGTAGGCCTCGGGGCTGGCCTCGGTGAACTGCTCGCCGTAGAGGAAGTCCATCGCGACGTCGCGGACCTCCATGACGCTGCCGGGCACCTTCGACCCGAACTTGAGGGTCATCCCCTCGTCGGGCTGGACCCGGATGACCAGCTGGTTGTTGCCCAGCTCCTCGGTGTCGGTGTCGGCGAAGGGCAGGTGCGGCGCGCGCTTGAAGACCAGCGCGATCTCGGTGACCCGCCGCGGCAGCCGCTTGCCGGTGCGCAGGTAGAACGGCACGCCGGCCCACCGCCGGGTCTCCACGCCCAGCCGGACGGCGGCGTAGGTCTCGGTGGTCGAGTGCGGGTCGACGCCCTCCTCCTGCCGGTAGCCGCTGGCCCGCTGGCCGGCCAGCCAGCCCTGCTCGTACTTGCCGCGGACGGCGAAGGTGCGCAGGTCCTCGGGCAGCGAGACCGCGCGCAGCACCTTGAGCTTCTCGGTGCGGATCTCCTCGGCGGAGAACTCGACCGGCTCCTCCATCGCGGTGAGCGCGAGCAGCTGCAGCAGGTGGTTCTGCAGCACGTCGCGGGCGGCGCCGGTCTGCTCGTAGAACTGCGCCCGCCCGCCGATCCCGACGTCCTCGGCCATGGTGATCTGCACCGAGTCGACGTGGTGGCCGTTCCAGATCGGCTCGAACAGGGAGTTGGCGAACCGCAGCGCCATCAGGTTCTGGACGGTCTCCTTGCCCAGGTAGTGGTCGATGCGGAAGACGTCCTCGGCGGTGAACACCGAGTCGACCAGCTCGTTGAGCTCGCGGCTGGAGGCCAGGTCGGTGCCGAACGGCTTCTCCACGACCACGCGGCGCCACCGGTCGGGCGTGCTGTCGGCCATGCCGGTGCGCTGCATCTGCTTGAGCACGACCGGGAACATCGCCGGCGGGATGGACAGGTAGAAGGCGGCGTTGCCACCGATGCCGTGGCTGCCCTCCAGCTCGCCGAGCGTGGCGGCCAGCTGGTCGAAGGCGTTGTCGTCGTCGAACGAGCCCTGGACGAAGCGCACGCTGCCGGCCAGCCGCTCCCAGACCTCCTCCCGCCACGGGGTGCGGGCGGCCTTGCGCGCGGCGTCCCGGGCGAGCTCGGCGAAGTCCTCGTCGCCCCAGTCGCGGCGGGCGAAGCCCAGGAGGGCGAAGTTGGTGGGTAGCAGGCCGCGGTTGGCCAGGTCGTAGACGGCCGGCAGGAGCTTCTTGCGGGCGAGGTCCCCGGTGATGCCGAAGACGACGAGGGCGCAGGGCTCGGGCACGCGGGGCAGCCGCCGGTCCCGCGGGTCGCGCAGCGGGTTGGTGATCATGGTCTGTCCTCGAGGTCGGAGGGGGAACCTGCTGTCCGGCGCGGCGGTGCACCGGACGGCGGGGTGGTGCGGGTGCGTCGGGTCCGATCCTCCCCGAGGGGAGTCAGCCGAGCGCGTCGAGCAACTGGCCGATGCCCGCGGCCCGGTCGGTCAGGTGCAGGTGGAGCAGCGGCCGCTGCCGCTCGGCCACCGCCTGCCGTTCCGCCGCGGCGCGGGCGGCCTGCGACGTCCCGGTGGGGGACGGCCGTTCGTCCGCGGGCGGGTCCTCGGGGGCGTCGCCGGTGAGGTGCAGGAACGCCGCCGCCTGCAGGTCCTCCTCGGGGGACCCGCCGGTCGGGTGGGGCCAGCGCGGACCCCACGCGAAGGTGACGGCGTGCCCGCTCCGCCGGGCCAGTGCGTCGCGCAGCTCGGCAGCGCGGTCGTCGGCCTCCGGGTCGAGGTCGGCCCGCACCGCGAGGGAACCCTGCGGCGGGACGGCGGCCAGCAGCGCCTGCAGGGCCAGCGCCACACCGTCGTGCTGGGACAGGTCCACCCCGTCGAGCAACCCGTTCGCGGCCCGGAGCTCGACGGCGCCGATCGTGGCCAGCGGCGGCTCGTCGGGCGGACCGGCGTCCGGCAGCCGCCGGGTGTCCTCCTCGGACCCGGTCACGCCAGGCCGGCCGGACGGGGCGACGCCGAGCGCCCGGCCGGCCGCAGCGGAGAGCGCCCGCGCACCGGCCGGCCGGGGACGACGTCCCCGGCCGGCCGGGCGCGGACGGGCTCGGGGACGTCGAGCCCGGTGCAGCGGAACCGCGAGGTCACGCGGCCCCCTCGCCGGCGACCCCCGGCTGCGTGTCCGGTGAGCTCGCGAGGTCGCTCACGCCTTGTCCTCGAGCTCGCTCCTCACCGACTCGACGAGCTCGCTCCAGGAGTCGGCGAACTTCTGCACGCCCTCGTCCTCCAGCACGCGGAAGACGTCGTCGAGGTCGACCCCGGCGTCGCGGATGGCCTGCATCGTCGCCGCGGCGTCGTCGTAGCTCTTCTGCACCGGCGTGCCGAGGCTGCCGTGGTCGGCGTAGGCCTTGAGCGTCTTCTCCGGCATCGTGTTGACGGTGTCGGGTGCGACCAGCTCGCTGACGTAGAGGGTGTCGGGGTAGTCGGGGTTCTTCACCCCGGTCGAGGCCCACAGCGGTCGCTGCGGCGAGGCGCCCTTGGCCGCCAGCGCCTTCCACCGGTCGGAGGAGAAGACCTCCTCGTAGGCCTGGTAGGCCAGCTGGGCGTTGGCCACCGCCGCCTTCCCCTTCAACGAGGGGTCGGCGCCGGCCTTGTCCAGCCGCTTGTCGATCTCGGCGTCCACGCGGGAGACGAAGAAGGAGGCCACCGACTCGATCCCCTCGAAGCTCGCCTCGGAGTCGTCGGCCAGCCGCTGCTCCAGCCCGGACAGGTAGGCGTCCATGACCGCCCGGTAGCGCTCGGGGCTGAAGATGAGGGTGACGTTGACACTGATCCCGCGGGCGATCGACGTGGTGATCGCCGCGAGCCCCTCCTGGGTGGCCGGGATCTTGATGAACAGGTTGGGACGGTCCACCAGCCACCACAGGTGCGCGGCCTCCGCGGCGGTGGCGTCGGTGTCGTGGGCGATGTCGGGGGAGACCTCGAGGGAGACCCGCCCGTCCCGCCCGGTGCGTTCGGCCACCGGCGCCAGCAGGTCGCAGGCGTCCCGGACGTCGGCAGCGGTGATGGTGCGCAGCGCCTCCGCCACGCCGACCCGACGGACGGCCATGGCGTGGACCTGGTCGTCGTAGGAGTCCGAACCGCTGATCGCCGCGGCGAAGATCGTCGGGTTGGTGGTGACGCCGACGACGGAGTACTCGTCGACCAGCGACTGCAGGTTCCCGCTGCGGATGCGGTCGCGGGAGAGGTCGTCGAGCCATACGGCGACCCCGGCCGAGGACAGTTCGGCCAGCTTCTCGTTCTGTGCCATGTCAGGTGCCTTTCGGGAGGGGTGGAAAGCGGCCCCGCTGCAGGGGTCCCCGGCTCCCTGCAGGGTCCCACTGCGAGCTCGCGAGCAGTGGGGGGCAGGGGGTCCTTCCCCGAGTGGTGGGGGACGGCGGGGTCCTTCAGCGGTCGCCGGTCGGGTTCGACAGGCCGCCGGTCGCGGCGACGGGGCCGGCCGGCACGGCGTCGCCCGACCGCGCCGCCTCGATGCTCTCGCGGGCGGCGGTCACGACGGCCTCGTCGGTGAGGCCGAACTCCTCGTAGAGGACGGCGTAGGCCGCGCTGGCCCCGTAGTGGGTGAGGCCGACGATCCGGCCGGCGTCCCCGACGAACTCCCGCCAGCCCATGGGTACGCCGGCCTCGACGCTGACCCGGGCGCGGACGGTGGGCGGCAGGACCTCGTCCTTGTAGGCCTGGTCCTGGTCGGCGAACCACTCGACGCAGGGCACCGAGACGACCCGGGTCGGGACGCCGTCGGCCTCCAGCCGCTCGCGGGCGGCGACGGCGATCTGCACCTCGGACCCGGTGCCCAGCAGGATCACCTCGGGCGTGCCGCCCGAGGCCTCGGCCAGGACGTAGGCCCCGCGGGCCACGCCCTCGGCGGAGCCGGACCCCGACCGGTCGAAGACCGGCAGGTTCTGCCGGGACAGCAGCAGGCCGGCCGGGCGGTCGTTGTTCTCCAGGACCGTGCGCCAGGCGACGGTGACCTCGTTGGCGTCGGCCGGGCGGACGACGTCCAGCCCGGGGATGGCACGCAGCGCGGCGAAGTGCTCGATCGGCTGGTGGGTCGGGCCGTCCTCGCCCAGGCCGATGGAGTCGTGGGTCCAGACGTAGGTGACCGGCAGCTGCATGATCGCGGCCAGCCGCACCGCCCCGCGCATGTAGTCGGAGAAGGTGAGGAAGGTGCCGCCGTAGACGCGGGTGCCGCCGTGCAGGGCGATCCCGTTCATGATCGCGCCCATCGCGTGCTCCCGGACGCCGAAGTGCAGGGTGCGCCCGTAGGGCCCGCCCGACCACATCTTCGTCTGGCGGTCGGCCGGCAGGAACGACGGTTCGCCCTTGACCGCGGTGTTGTTGCTCTCCGCGAGGTCGGCCGACCCGCCCCACAGCTCGGGCAGCACCGGGTAGAGGGCGGCGAGCACCTCGCCGGAGGCCTTGCGGGTGGCCACGCCCTTGGGGTCGGCGTCCCAGGTCGGGAGCTCCGCGGCGAAGCCGTCGGGCAGCGTCCGGGTGCGCATCCGCTCCAGCAGGGCGGCGGCGTCGGCGTCCTCCCGCTGCCAGGCGGCGAACCGCTCGTCCCACTCGCCGCGGACCCGGCGGCCCTCGTCGACGACCGAGCGGGCGTGGGCCAGCACCTCGTCGTCCACCTGGAAGGTCCGCTCGGGGTCGAAGCCCAGGATCTCCTTGGTGGCCCGCACCTCGTCCTCGCCGAGGGCCGAGCCGTGCGAGGCGCCGGTGTTCTGCTTGTTGGGTGCGGGCCAGGCGATGACCGTGTGCAGCACGACGATCGACGGGCGGCCGGTCTCGGCCTTCGCCGCGGCGAAGGCGGCGTCCACCGCAGCGAGGTCCTCGCCGTCGTCCACGTGCTGCACGTGCCAGCCGTACGCCTCGTAGCGCTTGCCGACGTCCTCGGTGAAGGCGACGGTGGTGTCGTCCTCGATGGAGATCTTGTTGGCGTCGTAGACGAGCACCAGGTTGCCCAGCCGCTGCGTGCCGGCCAGCGAGGAGGCCTCGCCGCTCACGCCCTCCTCCAGGTCGCCGTCGGAGGCGAAGCACCAGATCGTGTGGTCGAACAGGCTCTCGCCCTCGGGGGCGTCGGGGTCGAGCAGGCCGCGCTCGCGGCGGGCGGCCATCGCCATGCCGACCGCGTTGCCGACGCCCTGGCCCAGCGGGCCGGTCGTCGTCTCCACGCCGGGGGTGTGGTTGACCTCGGGGTGGCCGGGGGTCTTCGAGCCCCAGGTGCGCAGCGCCTGCAGGTCCTCGAGCTCCAGGCCGTAGCCGGAGAGGTAGAGCTGCACGTACAGGGTCAGGCTGGAGTGGCCCATCGAGAGGACGAACCGGTCACGCCCCACCCAGTTCGGCTCGCTGGGGTCGTGCCGGAGCCACTTGTGGAACAGCAGGTAGGCGGTCGGGGCCATGCTCATCGCCGTCCCCGGGTGGCCGTTGCCCACCTTCTGGACGGCGTCCATCGCCAGCACGCGGGCGGTGTCGATGACGCGGCGGTCGAGCTCCCCGAAGCCCTCGGGCAGGGTGGGGGAGGGCTGCCGCGGGTCGCCGGTGGGGGCGTCGGAGGCGGCCTCGGCCGGGGCCTCGGACGCGGTGCTCTGGGTTCCCATGTGTGTCGTGCTCCCTCGGGTCGGCCGTGCGGGTCCCGCCCGGGCGATCTGCGGCGACCTCGGCTGACCCGGGCGGACGACGGTGCCTGGCGCCAGCGACCGGCCTCGCGTCAGTTCCGGCCGGATGCTCGTCACCAGGACGCACCGTCGTCGTCGACGTCGGCTCTACCCGCTGCGTGCGCGGCACCAACGTGATCGACCCTAGTGGTCCGGCCGGAGGGGGAGAGGCTGGTCGTGCCCGCGTGGGCGAGGGGGACCGAGGGCTACAGTTGGGCCGTTCTCCCGTCCCCGGTCGAAAGGGACCCCGTGCCGTCTCCGTACCTGGTGGAGCTGTGCCCGGTGGTGCCCTCCCCGCGTCCCGACCGCCCGTCGGCGGCCGCCCGGTGACGACGCTCTCCGAACGCCCGGCCGTCCAGGCCCGCCGCCTGTCGGCCACGGTCCGCGCCTACGTGGCGCTGACCAAGCCCAAGCTCGTCGAGCTGCTGCTGGTCACGACGGTGCCGGCGATGATGCTGGCGGCCGGTGGCTGGCCCTCGTGGCGCCTGCTGCTGGCCACCCTGCTCGGGGGGACCCTGGCCGCCGGGGCCTCCAATGCGATCAACTGCTGGTACGACCGCGACATCGACCGGCTGATGCACCGCACCCGGAAGCGGCCGCTGCCGATGGGCACCATCAGCTCGGGCGCCGCACTCGCCTTCGGGATCGCCCTGGCCTGCGCCTCGCTCGTCGTGCTGTGGTTCGAGACCACCCCGCTGGCCACGGCACTGGCCGCAGCGGCGATCCTCGCCTACTCGGTGCTGTACACGATGGTGCTCAAGCGGCGCACCCGGCACAACACCGTCTTCGGGGGGCTGCCCGGCGCCACCCCGGTGCTGATCGGCTGGGCCGCGGTCACCGGGTCACTGGCCTGGCCGGCGATCGTGTTCTTCGGCATCGTCTTCTGCTGGCAGATGCCGCACTTCTGGGCGCTCGCGATGCGGTTCCGCGACGACTACGCCCGGGCCGGGGTGCCGATGCTCTCGGTGGTGGCCAGCCCGGTCCAGGTCGGGCGCCAGTCGCTGGCCTGGGCCTGGGCGACGCTGGCCGTCTCGCTCCTCCTGGCGCCCCTGACGCTCGGGATCGGCTGGATCTACACGGTGCCCGCGGTGGCGCTCGGCGCGTGGTTCGTGTGGGAGGCCCACCAGTGGCTGGCCCGCCTCCGCGCCGGCAGGGACGAGCGGCCGATGAAGCTGTTCCACGTCTCGATCACCTACATGACCCTGCTCTCGATCGCGATCATCGTCGACGTCCTCGTCTGAGCGACGACGTCGTCGGCCCGGCGGTCGGCGGTGACCTGCCACGCACGGACACCGGATCTCGCTGGCGTCCGTCGTGCGGTGCCGCCCACCCTGTCGGGATGGCGACGACGGGCACCGTGCGGGTCTGGCACGACGAGGAGGGTTGGGGCGTCGTCCTGCGGGTGTGGCCGGCCCGCGCCGAGCCGGTGGACCGGCCGGTCGGCCCGCCGTCCACCGCGTACCGCAGCACCCTGACCCTCACCGTCGACGACGACGAGCCGCGCTGACCTGTCGTCGCCGATCGACGGTCGGGGACGGCACGGGAGCCGCGGGTGACCGGTCGCGGGGCCCGGAGGGCCTCCCGACCGGCGTGGCGACCCCTTGCCCGCAGTGGGGGGCGCGAGTAGACCAGGCAGGGCGCGTCGGCCGCTGCTGTCGGTGCCATGGCGACCCGAGAGCCGCGTCGCGGGCCCGCCGAGCGCGGCGCCCCGGTGACCGGGATGGTCGCGACACCCTCGATGCCTGCCGGTCGACGGCGCAGGGGAGGGACCGACGATGCACCAGCGACGTCGAGCACCGCTGCTGCTGACCGCCGGGACGGTGGCGTTGCTCGCCGTGCCCGCCGGGGCGCACGCCGACGACGGAGGTCGGGAGGCGAGGGGGCCACACGTGGTGGTCTCCGGTCTGGACGGCGGATCAGGGAGCGCCGTCGGTCCCGACGGGGCGCTGTACGTGCCCGAGCCCGTCTCGGGCGAGGTCTCCCGGATCGACCCGGAGAGCGGAGCAGCGACGGTCGTCGCCTCGTGCCTGCCTCCGCAGGTCCTGGTGGGAGACGCCGGCGGCGCCATGGACGTCGCGTTCCTCGGGTCGACGATGTACGCCCTCACCTCGATGGTCAGCGAGGACGTCGGGGGGAGTGCCGTCACCGGCATCTTCCGCGTCGAGGACGAGGACACCTGCGAGGTCGTCGCCGACATCGGCGCGTGGACGTCGGAGAACCCGCCGCCCCCGGATTTCGACTTCTTCGTGCCCACCGGTGTGCCGTACGCGATGGAGGCGTACGGGGACGGCTTCCTCGTCACCGACGGGCACGCCAACCGCGTGCTGCAGGTCGGCCTGGACGGCCAGGTCCGCTTGGTGCTGCAGCTCGGCAACGTCGTCCCGACGGGGCTCGATCTGCGGGACGACGCCGTCCTCGTCGCCCTCGCCGGTCCGGTTCCCCACCGACCGGAGGACGGCCAGGTGCTGTCGTTCCACGTCCGGTCGCCCGCCCCCGAGGTCGTCGCCTCGGGCGGGCGCCTGCTGGTCGACGTGGAGGTCGGCCGGCACGCGCTGTACGCACTCGCGCAGGGCGTCTTCCCCGAGGGCGGGATGGAGGGGGTCCCGGCGCTGCCGGACACCGGCCGGCTGCTGCGCTCGGACGGCGCGGGTGGCTTCGACGTGGTGGCTCGGGGGCTGGACCGCCCGACGTCGATGGAACTCGTCGACGGGAACGCTTACGTGGTGACCTACGACGGCGAGGTGTGGCGGATCGACCTGGCCGCTCATCGACACGACTGACCGGCCCCCGAGCGGTGGGGCCGTCCCGCTGGAGTCCGGCGGGGCGGCACCGCGACCGCAGTGGACGGGGGGAGTGGGCCCGGAGGGTCCGCGGCGAGCGGCCGGGCGGGCTCAGTGCGCCTGGGGGACGGCTGCTGGCCGCGGTGTCGTCAGGGAGGACGACGACGTCATCGGACCGCGGACCGACCACACCAGGCGGGCGGTGAACGCCGTCACCAGCACCGCGCCCAGCATGTGCAGCAGCACCAGGGCGATCGGCAGGTCGGTGAAGTACTGCACGTAGCCGACGACGCCCTGGGCGAGCTGCACGACGAGCAGGTCGCGCGCGGCCCGCTTCACGCGGCCGGGGGCGTCGGTCGCGTACAGCGCCACGAGCAGGGCGACGGTCAGTCCGACGAGGAGGAACACCGCGTCGGCGTGCAGCTGGCTGACCAGCTCGACGTCGAAGCCCATCCGGTCGCCGGTCGGCACGTCGTTTTCGTCGACGTCTCCGCTGTGCGGCCCGCTGCCGGTCACCAGGGTGCCCAGCACC
>DASQNB010000166.1:0-2496 GCA_035645175.1 Geodermatophilus sp. | reverse complement strand
CACCGTCCGGGCCGCCCCGCCGCCCGCCCCGGTGCGCGAGGCGATCAAGGGCGGCGGCTTCGACGCGGTGTGCTTCACCTCGTCGAGCACCGTGCGCAACCTGGTCGGCATCGCCGGCAAGCCGCACGCCAAGACCGTCGTCGCGGTGATCGGCCCGCAGACCGCGGCCACGGCGCAGGAGTTCGGCCTGCGGGTCGACGTGCAGCCCGAGACCGCGGCCGTGGGCCCGCTGGTCGACGCGCTGGCCGAGCACGCGCTGTCCCTCCGCGAGGCGGGGGACGGGGACCCCCGGTGACGGTGCTGCCGGCCCCCGCCCACCCCGGGTTCGCGCGCGGGCGTCGGCTGCGGTCGACGCCCGCGCTGCGGCGGCTCACCGCCCAGACCCGGCTGGCCCCGGCCGACCTGGTGCTGCCGGTGTTCGTCAAGGAGGGCATCGACTCGCCGGTGCCGATCGGCTCGATGCCCGGCGTCGTCCAGCACACGCAGGACTCGCTGCGCAAGGCCGCGCACGAGGCGGCCGAGGCCGGCATCGGCGGGCTGGTCCTCTTCGGCATCCCGTCGGAGAAGGACCCGGTGGGCTCGCAGGCGGACGCCGCCGACGGCGTCGTCAACGTCGCCCTGCAGCAGCTGCGCGCCGACCTCGGCGACGAGCTGGTGCTCATGGCCGACCTCTGCCTGTGCGAGTACACCGACCACGGGCACTGCGGGCTGGTCACCCCGGCCGGCGTCGTCGACAACGACCCGACCCTGGACCGCTACGCCGCCGTCGCGATCGCCCAGGCGCAGGCCGGGGCGCACGTCATCGCCCCCAGCGGGATGATGGACGGCCAGGTCGCGGCCATCCGGCGGGCGCTGGACGGCGCGGCGTTCCAGGAGACACCGATCCTGGCCTACGCCGCCAAGTACGCCTCGGGCTTCTACGGGCCCTTCCGCGAGGCCGCCGAGGGCGCGCCGCAGTTCGGCGACCGCTCGACCTACCAGATGGACCCGCCCAACGCCGACGAGGCGCTGCGCGAGGTGGCGCAGGACCTCGCCGAGGGCGCCGACGCGGTCATGGTCAAGCCCGCGCTGCCCTACCTGGACATCGTCGCCCGGGTCGCCGACGCCGTCGACGTCCCGGTCAGCGCCTACCAGGTCAGCGGCGAGTACGCGATGCTCGAGGCCGCCGCCGCCAACGGCTGGGTCGACCGGCAGCGCGCCGTCCTGGAGACGCTCACCGCCATCCGCCGGGCGGGCGCGGGCACCGTGCTCACCTACTGGGCGGTGGAAGCGGCCCGCTGGCTGCGTTGATCGAGGACAGGCCGCCGTCCTACGTCGAGCCCGGGGGCTCCTGGCGGCCGCTGTGGCTGGTCGCCGGCGTCCTCGGGTTCCTCGTCGTCCTGGACCTGGTCCTGCCCGGCCCGGACGTGCCCACGCTGGTGGAGGTGCTCGCGGGAGTCGCCGTCCTCGGTGTCGTGGCGGCCGGCGTGGTGTCGGCCCGTCGCGCCTGGACGGTGCGGGTCGACGCCGCGGACGGCGTCCCGGCCCTCACCGTCGGCCCCGAGCGGGTGCCGCTGGCCGAGGTCGACGCCGCGCACCTGCGCGCCGTCGGCGCGGGGACGGCCGGGGTGGACGCCGGCGCCCCGGTGCTCGGCGGCGGGTGGTCGCTGCCCCGCGGCCGGGCCGGGCTGCCGCTGCGGACGACCGACGGGGGGACCGTGCTGGTGCCCACCCGCGACCCGGCGGCGCTCTCGCGGGCACTGCTCGCGGCTGTGTCGGACGTCCCCGGCGGCCCGCCGGAGAGGAAGGGGACACTGGGGTCGTGACCTCGCCGGACAGCCACCCGTACGCCTACGAGGCCCCCACGTCGGCCGACCTCTTCGCCCGCGCGCAGAGGGTCACCCCCGGCGGCGTGAACAGCCCCGTGCGCGCCTTCGGCGCCGTCGGCGGTACCCCGCGCTTCATGGCGCAGGGCCAGGGCGCCCATCTCACCGACGCCGACGGCCGCCGCTACGTCGACCTGGTCGCCTCCTGGGGGCCGCTCATCCTCGGCCACGCCCACCCGGCGGTCGTGGAGGCGGTCACCGCCGCCGCTCGCCGCGGCCTGACCTACGGCGCCCCGACCGAGGGCGAGGTCGAGCTGGCCGAGGAGATCATCGCCCGGGTCCGGCCGGTGGAGAAGGTGCGGTTGGTCAACTCCGGCACCGAGGCGGTGCTCTCGGCGGTCCGGCTGGCCCGCGGCGTCACCGGCCGCCGGCTCGTCGTGAAGTTCGCCGGCTGCTACCACGGCCACGTCGACGCGCTGCTGGCCTCGGCCGGCTCCGGCGTGGCCACCCTCGGACTGCCGGACACACCGGGCGTCACCACCGGTGCCGCCGCCGACACGATCGTCCTGCCCTACAACGACGCCGCCGCCGTGGAGGCCGCCTTCGCCGAGCGGGGCAGCGAGATCGCGGCGGTCATCACCGAGGCCGCGGTCGGCAACATGGGCGTCGTCCCGCCGCTGGACGGCTTCAA
>DASQNB010000165.1:0-5843 GCA_035645175.1 Geodermatophilus sp. | reverse complement strand
CTGGCCGGCAGCGCCTTCGGCAGCCAGGCCGGACGGCGCGTCTCGAAGTCCTCGATGTCGGCCAGGTGCCGCTCGGTGAGGCCGACGTCGTCCAGGCCCTCCAGCAGCCGCCAGCGGGTGTAGTCGTCGACCTCGAAGGGCACGCTGTGCCCGCCGTAGGTGACCCGCTTCTCCTGGAGGTCGACGGTCACCTGCGTGGTGGGGTCGGCCTCCGCCGCGGCCCACAGCGCCTCCACCTCGGCCTGCGGCAGGACGACGGTGAGCAGCCCGGACTTGGTCGAGTTGTTCTTGAAGATGTCGGCGAACCGCGAGCTGATGACGACGCGGAACCCGCCGTCGAGCAGGGCCCAGCAGGCGTGCTCGCGGGAGGAGCCGGTGCCGAAGTCGGGGCCGGCGACGAGCACCGAGGCATCCGCGTACTCGGGCTTGTTCAGGACGAAGTCGGGCTCGTTCTTCCGCCAGGCGACGAACAGGCCGTCCTCGAACCCGGTGCGGGTGATCCGCTTGAGGTACTCGGCCGGGATGATCTGGTCGGTGTCGACGGCGCTGCGGCGCAGCGGGGCGACCGTGCCGGTGTGGGTGGTGAAGGCGTCCATCGGGGTCAGACTCCAGCCAGCTCGGAGGGGGTCAGGTCGGCGGGGGCGGTGAGCCGCCCGGTCAGCGCGGTGGCCGCGGCGACCGACGGTGACACCAGGTGGGTGCGCCCGCCCTTGCCCTGCCGGCCCTGGAAGTTGCGGTTGCTGGTCGAGGCCGACCGCTCCCCTGGCTGGAGCTGGTCGGGGTTCATGCCCAGGCACATGGAGCACCCGGCACCGCGCCACTCGGCGCCGGCCTCGATGAAGACCCGGTCCAGGCCCTCGGCCTCGGCCTGCAGCTTGACGCCGACCGAGCCGGGGACGACGAGCATCCGGGTGTCGGCGTCGATCCGCTTGCCGCGCAGCAGCTCGGCGGCGATCCGCAGGTCCTCGATGCGACCGTTGGTGCACGAGCCCAGGAAGACGGTGTCGACCTCGATCTCGCGCAGCGGCGTGCCCGGGGTCAGGCCCATGTAGGCCAGTGCCTGCTCGGCGGCCCGGCGCTCGCCCTCGTCGGCGATGGCGGCCGGGTCGGGCACCGACCCCGCGATCGGCAGGCCCTGGCCAGGGTTGGTGCCCCAGGTGACGAACGGGGTGAGCGACGCGGCGTCCAGCACGACCTCGGTGTCGAAGACCGCGCCCTCGTCGGTGCGCAGCGTGCGCCAGTACTCGACGGCGGCGTCCCAGTCGGCACCCTGTGGGGCGTGCGGGCGGCCCTGCAGGAAGGCGAAGGTGGTGTCGTCCGGCGCGATCAGCCCGGCCCGGGCGCCGGCCTCGATCGACATGTTGCAGATCGTCATCCGGGCCTCCATCGACAGCGCCTCGATGGCGCTGCCGCGGTACTCGATGACGTGGCCCGCGGCGCCGTTGGTGCCGATCTGGGCGATGACGGCCAGGATGACGTCCTTGGACGACACGCCCTCGGGCAGCTCGCCGTCCACCGTGACCGCCATCTGCTTCGGCCGGTACTGCGGCAGCGTCTGGGTGGCCAGCACGTGCTCGACCTCGCTGGTGCCGATGCCGAAGGCCAGCGCACCGAACGCGCCGTGCGTCGAGGTGTGGCTGTCGCCGCAGACGATGGTCATGCCCGGCTGGGTCAGCCCCAGCTGCGGGCCGATCACGTGCACGATGCCCTGGTCGCGGTCGCCCATCGGGGCCAGCCGGATGCCGAACTCCGCGGCATTCTGCCGCAGTGCCTCGACCTGCGCGCGACTGACCGGGTCGGCGATGGGCTTGAGGATCTCCAGCGTCGGGACGTTGTGGTCCTCGGTGGCCATCGTGAGCTCGGGGTGGCGCACCGTGCGGCCGGCCGCGCGCAGGCCGTCGAAGGCCTGCGGGCTGGTCACCTCGTGCACCAGGTGCAGGTCGATGTAGAGCAGGTCCGGCTCACCCGCGGCGCTGCGCACGACGTGGGCGTCGTAGACCTTCTCCGCCAGGGTCTTCGGCACGGCTGGTCCCTCCGGGGTCGGGGACTCGCTCCCTCCCGACGACCGGGCTGGCCATCTCATGATGTGGGATGCGAGTATTGCTGTGTGGGACAGCCTAACCCCGTCGCCGTCTTGGACAAAGCGGTGGCCATCCTCCGTGCGGTGTCCGCCGAGCCCGCCACCCTCGCCGAGCTCGTCGAGCGCACCGGGCTGCCCCGCGCGACCGCCCACCGGCTGGCCGTGGCCCTCGAGGGGCACCGTCTCGTCCGGCGCACCCCGGCCGGCGCGTGGGCGCCCGGCCCGGCGCTGGCCGAGCTCGGCCGCGGGGTCGCCGACCTCGCCCAGCTCGCCGGCCGGCACCTGGTCGCGCTGCGGGACGCCAGCGGGGAGAGCGCCCAGTTCTACGTCCGGGACGGCGCCACCCGGGTCTGCGTGGCCGCCGCCGAGCGGGCGCACGGCCTGCGGGACACCGTGCCGGTCGGGGCGCGGCTGCCGATGACCGCGGGCTCGGCGGCCCACGCGCTGCTGGCCTTCGCGCCCGCCGACGAGGTCACGCCGCTGCTGCCCAGCGCCAGCTTCACCGCCCGCACCCTGCTCGACGTCCGCCGCCGGGGCTGGGCGCACAGCATCGCCGAGCGCGAGCCGGGGGTGGCGTCGCTGTCGGCGCCGGTCCGCGACGCCGCGGGCGCGGTGCTGGGCGCGGTCTCCATCTCCGGGCCGGTCGAGCGGCTGGGCCGCCGTCCTGCCCCCGAGGTGGTCGGCGCGGTGCTCGAGGCCGCCGGCGCCATCTCCCGCGCCTCGCGCTGAAGAAGGACCCCTCCGCCCCACCCCTCGCAGAAGGACCCTCCCCCCGAGCCCTTCATCGAAGGACCTCCTCCCCACCCCTCGCGAGCTCGGGGCGGTGCCCTGGAGGAGGCCGACGCCGGGAGAGGGCCGGGGCCCGGGACGAGGCCTGGTCGAACAGGTCGGCGACCGGGAGGCGCAGGCCGGGCAGGACCTCCCCGCCGTCGAGCTCTTCGCCCTCGCCGACGTGCCTGACCGTTCCGCGGGGAGGTGTACACGGCAACCAGACGTCGACGTGGGTGGACGACCCAGGTCGACGCCACTCCGGCAGCCGGCCAGGCCAGGGCCTCCTCGGTCACCTCCGTGGCGCGGTCGGAGGGGCTGACCACCTCGACGACGAGGTCAGGGGCCGGCTCGAGGAAGCCGTCCAGCTCGTCCTCGTCGGGCGACAGCAGGTGCGCCGCGATGAAGGACACGTCGGGTGCCCGGACCGTGTTGGCTGGCGGGTCAGCCGGAAGCCCGTCCCCGCTCCCGCCACGGCGCCGCACTGTCGGGTCTGCACGCGCTCGTCGAGCCTCCGGGCGATGCGCGCCGCCACCCGACCGTGCCGGAAGCCGGCTGGCGCCGTCTGCTCCAGCTCTCCGTTCACCAGCTCGCGTCGCTGACCGTCGTCGGGCAGGTCCATCAGCTGCTCGGCCGTCATCGGCGCCAGCGCGGCGACGAGCTGTGCGCTCGTGCCCGCCGCCCTGTGCCGGTCCCAGCCCGGCGCACGGGGTCGGAGCGGCCGCGCCGGTGCAGGATCAGCCGGTGCCCGAGGACGAGATCCCGCTGACCGGCGGGGCGCAGACCCCGGGCCTGGTACGGGTCGGCGCCACGGTCCGCCGTCCGGCGCACGCCCGGTCCGACGTCGTGCAGGCGCTGCTACGGCACCTCGAGGCAGCCGGGTTCGACGGCGCACCGCGGGCGCTGGGCTACGACGAGCGGGGACGAGAGGTCCTCGAGTTCGTCGAGGGCGAGGTCCCCGCCGGACCGCCGTACGCCCTCTCGGACGCTCGGCTGCTCAGCGCAGCCCGACTGATCCGACGATTCCACGACGCCACGGTGTCGTCCCCACTCTGCCGCGGGCAGGAGGTGGTGTGCCACGGCGACCTGGGTGCGCACAACACGGTGTTCCGCGGGGAGCAGGCCGTGGCGCTCATCGACTGGGACGCCGGTCTGACCCCCGGACGACGTGCGGTCGACTTCGCGCACGCGGTGTGGTGCTTCGCCGACCTGACGGAGGACGCCGTCCCCGTCGCTGAGCAGGCCCGCCGCACTCGCCTGATGTGCGCCGCCTACCCGGGGATGACACCCAGGCTGGTCGTCGACGAGCTCACCGCCCGCTTCCACCGGGCGCGCGACCAGCACGCGACTGCCGGGCGGGTCGGCGGGGCCGAGGTCTTCGACCGGCTGCTGGCCTGGGTGCAGGCCCACAGCGCGGCGATCGCCGGGGAGCCGGGCTCCGCCGGCGACCGGTGAGCTCCTGCAACGACCCCGTGATCACCGCGAGGAGGGCAGCGCCTGACCCAACGGGCAGTTCCCCTCCGCCGCTCCCCGGCGAAGACTGGGACCCATGACCGCCACCGAGCCCACGTACCGCGGCCGCGCCCGGATCGCCGAGCCAGGTGAGGGCATCGGCCTCGACGAGCTGGCGCTGGCCACCCGCAACCACGGGATGCCGCTCGAGGCGCTGCGCTACGAGATCACCCCGCCCGGGCTGCACTACGTGCTGACCCACTACGACATCCCCGCCGTCGACCCGGCGACCTGGTCAGTGGAGGTCGGCGGCGCCGTCGACCGCCCGCTGCGGCTCACCCTCGAGGACCTGCAGCGCCGGCCGGCCGTCACCTCGCGGGTGCTGCTCGAGTGCGCCGGCAACGGCCGCGCCCGCTACGAGCCGCGGCCGGTGAGCCAACCGTGGCTGCTCGAGGCCGTCGGCACCGCCGAGTGGACCGGCACCCCGCTGGCCCCGCTGCTGGAGGAGGCCGGGATCGCCGACGACGCGGTCGACGTCGTCTTCACCGGCGCCGACCACGGCGTGGAGCGCGGCGTCGAGCAGGACTACGCGCGCGGGCTGCCGCTGGCCGAGGCGATGCGCCCCGAGGTGCTGCTGGTCTGGGCGATGAACGGCTCCCCCCTGCCGCCGCAGCACGGCGCACCGCTGCGGCTGCTGGTGCCGGGCTGGTACGGCATGGCGCACGTCAAGTGGCTGACCCGCGTCGAGGTGCTCGACCGCGCCTTCGACGGCTTCCAGAACGCCACCGCCTACCGGCTCGAGGTCGACGCCGGCGACGCCGGGGAGCCGGTCACCCGCATCGCGCCCCGGGCCCTGCTGTCCCCGCCGGGCTGGCCGGACTTCATGACCCGCGAGCGCTTCCTGCGCCCCGGGCCGGTCACGCTGACCGGCCGGGCCTGGTCGGGCCGGGCGCCGGTCACCGGTGTCGAGGTGAGCACGGACGGCGGGGCCACCTGGTCGGCCGCCGAGCTCGCCCCCGCCGACCCGGCGCACCCCTTCGCCTGGCGGGCCTGGTCGTTCCCGTGGACCGCGGAGCCGGGCACGTACGAGCTGCTGGCCCGCGCGGCCGACGCCGAGGGTGCCCAGCCGACCGAGCAGGTGTGGAACCGGCAGGGCATGGCGAACAACCTGGTGCAGCGGGTGCCGGTGACCGTCCTCGAGTGACCGAACGCGGCCCCCTGCAGGGTCCCGCCGCGAGCCTGCGAGTGGCGGGGGGCCTTCCTCAGTGGGCGGGCAGCCGGTCCTCGTGGCCGGTGACGGCGGACCTCCGGGGTGGGGGGTGGGTCAGGCGAGGCGCTGGGCGCCCGGGGACGGCACGACCGCGAAGGCGCGCGGTGGGGAGAAGCCGCGCTGCGCGAAGCGGTCGGTGATCGCCTGCGCGACGGTGTCGGTCAGCTCGGAGTCCACGAGGACGACGGCGCTGCCGCCGAAACCGCCGCCCACCATGCGGGCGCCTGCCGCGCCGACCTCCAGGGCGGTGTCGACCGCGGTGTCGAGCTCGAC
>DASQNB010000164.1:0-1518 GCA_035645175.1 Geodermatophilus sp. | reverse complement strand
CCGGCCTACACCGCACGGCAGGCCCGCGAGCGGCTGGCCTACGTGCTGCCCGGTGACCGGCTGGTGGTCGTGGTGGACGGCGAGGCCGTCGAGGGCGACGCCGGCACGGTGCCGGAGCCCGCGGACGGCGACCTGCCCTGGTACGAGGCGCTGCTGCAGTCGGTCGCGGTGGCCGACGGCGACGAGGAGCCCAGCGAGTGAGCGACCTCGCGAGCTCATCGGTGTCCGCAGAGAACCGGAACGCCCCGTGAGAGAACCGATCACGTCCGAGGAGCGGGAGGTCGTGGCCCGCCAGCTCGGCCGGCCGCCGCGTGCCCTGCGCGCCGTGGCGCACCGCTGCCCGTGCGGCCAGCCCGACGTCGTGCAGACCTCCCCGCGGCTGGAGGACGGCACCCCGTTCCCCACCACCTACTACCTGACCTGCCCGCGGGCCAGTGCTGCGGCCAGCCGGCTGGAGTCGACCGGCCGGATGCGCGAGTGGCAGGCCGACCTCGGCGCCGACCCGGAGCTGGCGGAGGGGTACCGCGCCGCGCACGAGGCCTACCTGGCCGAGCGGGACGCCCTGGGCGTGCTGCCCACCCGCAGCACCGCCGGCGGGATGCCCGACCGGGTCAAGTGCCTGCACGCACTGGCCGCCCACGCGCTCGCCGCCGGCCCGGGGGTCAACCCGGTCGGCGACCGCGCCGTGGCCGAGATGGGGGAGTGGTGGGCGAACGGACCCTGCGCGCTCCCCGAGGGGGACAGGCCGTGACCCGTGTCGCCGCCATCGACTGCGGCACCAACTCCATCCGCCTGCTGGTGGCCGACGTGCCGCCGGAGGGCCCGCACACCGACCTGCTGCGCCGGATGGAGGTCGTCCGGCTCGGCCAGGGCGTCGACGCGACCGGCCGGCTGGCGCCGGAGGCCATCGAGCGCACCCGGGTCGTGCTGGAGCAGTACGCCGCGCAGGCCCGCGAGCTCGGCGCGACGGCGGTGCGCATGGTCGCCACCAGCGCCAGCCGGGACGCCGCCAACCGCGCCGACTTCGAGGGGATGGTGCTGGCCACCCTCGGGCAGCTGCCCGACGTCGTCGCCGGCGACGAGGAGGCCCGGCTGTCCTACCTGGGCGCCACCGCCTCGCTGGACGCCGCCGTCGCCGCCCACGGCCAGCCCGCGCCGCGCCCGCCGTACCTGGTGGTCGACATCGGCGGCGGGTCGACCGAGTTCGTGCTCGGCGATGCCGACGGCGTCCGTGCGGCCCGGTCGGTCGACGTCGGCTGCGTGCGGCTCACCGAGCGGCACCTGCACGGCGACCCGCCGTCGGCCGACCAGATCCAGCGCGCCGAGGCCGACATCCGTGCCGCGCTGGCCGACGTCGCCGCCGCCGTCCCGGTGGGGGATGCGGCGACCCTGGTGGGCCTGGCCGGCTCGGTCACCACCGTGGCCGCGCTCGCCCTGGGCCTGCCGGCCTACGACCCGGTGGCCATCCACGGCTCGCGGATCCCGGTGTCCGCCGTCCGCGCGGTGACCGCCGGGTTG
>DASQNB010000163.1:0-8902 GCA_035645175.1 Geodermatophilus sp. | reverse complement strand
CGGTTGGTCCAGAGCAGGCTGAGGACGACGCCGAGCAACGCCAGCAGCACCCCGCCGCGGACGAACCAGTAGCTGACGTCGCGCGGCTCGGTGGTGTAGCCGATCTGGCTGCCGAGGTCCTGGTAGACCTGCTCGAGCTCGGCGGCGCTGGCCGCCTCGCTGTAGCTGCCACCGGTCTGCTCGGCGATCTCCTCGAGCGTCGCGCGGTCGACCGGCACCGGCACCCGCTCGCCGTCGAGATCGAGGGTCCCGTAGTCGGTGCCGAAGGCGATGGTGGAGACCGGGATGCCGGCGTCCAGGGCGGCGTCGATCGCCTGGGTGTCGGGGCGGCCGACGGTGTTGTAGCCGTCGGAGAGCAGCACGACCCGCGCCGGCGGCACCTCCTCGCCGTCGGCGTCCAGCGAGGACTGGAAGTTCTCGATCGCGGTCAGCGAGGTGAACACCGCCTCGCCGATCGCCGTCGACTCGGCCAGCTCGAGGTTGTCGATGGCGGTGCGCACCTGGCCGCGGTCGGTCGTCGGGGTGACCACCGTGGTCGCCGTCCCGGCGAAGGACACCAGCCCGAGGTTGATCCGCTCGGGCAGGACGTCGACGAACTCCTTGGCCGCCACCTGCATCGCCTCGAACCGGCTGGGCTCGATGTCGGTGGCCTGCATCGACAGCGAGACGTCGACGGCCATGATCACCGTCGCCCGCTCCCGCGGCACCCGCACCTCGGTGCTGGGCACCGCCAGCGAGACGATCAGCGCGGCCAGCGCCAGCGCGACCAGCCCGAAGGACAGGTGCCGCCGCCAGCCGGGCCGCTTGGGCACCAGCGTGCCCAGCAGGGCGACGTTGGTGAAACGGGCGGCATAGGCCTTGCGCCGCAGCTGCAGCACCACGTAGAGCGCCACCAGCGCGACCACGGCCAGCAGGCCGAGCAGCCACCACGGGGCCTGGAAGGTCATCGGGAGGCTCCTCCGCTGCCGGCACGCCGGCGGTCGGCGACGTAACGGACCACGTCCATGAGCCAGTCGCGGTCCGTGCGCAGCTGCAGGTGCCCGGCGCCGGCGCGGCGCAGGCCGGCCGCGATCGCGCGCCGCTGGGCCGCGGCGCCCTCGGCGAATCGCGCGCGGAACGCGGCGTCGCCGGTGGGCACCTCGAGGGTCTGGCCGGTCTCGGGGTCCACGACGGTGAGCAGGCCGACGTCGGGCAGCTCCAGCTCGCGCGGGTCGACCACCTCGATCGCCAGCAGCTCGTGCCGGGCGGCCAGGCCGCGCAGCGGGCGCTCCCAGTCGGGGATCCCCTGCGCGTCCGAGCCGAGGAAGTCCGAGACGACGGCGACCAGGCCGCGGCGGCGCGGCGGACGGCGCAGCGACTCCAGTGCGGCGGCCAGGTCGCCCCGGCGCCCGCCGGCGGCCCGTGGCGTCGCCACGACCGCGCGCAGCAGCCGGTCGGCGCCCAGCCGGCCGGCCGTGGCCGGGTACCGGTCGACCCGCTCGCCGGTGGTGACGACGGCGCCCAGCCGGTTGCCGCCGCGGACGGTGAGGTGGCTGACCGCGGCCAGCCCGGCGACGGCCAGGTCGCGCTTGGTGCAGTTGGCGGTGCCGAAGTCCAGGCTGGCCGAGAGGTCGACCACCGCCCAGGTCTCCAGCTCGCGGTCGGCGATCGTCTCGCGCACGTGCGGTACCTGGGTGCGCGCGGTCACCGGCCAGTCCATCCGCCGGACGTCGTCCCCCGGGTGGTAGGTGCGCGAGTCGCCGGCCTCGCTGCCGGAGCCGGGGACCAGCCCGAGGTGGTCGCCCTGCAGCAGCCCGTCGAGCCGGCGCCGGACGGTGAGCTCCAACCGCTGGAGCAGGACGTCGGCCGGGCCCTCGGCGAAGGAGGGGGGCGCCCCGCCGGACCCGGGCGTGTGGGCATGGTCGCCAGCCCCCGGGTCGATGCCGGATCCCGGGGTGGGTGCGGGTCCGGGCTGCTCCGGGGGCCCGGTGCCGCCGGACCGGCGACGCAGGATCACGCCGGCGAGGACCCGCGGTCGGCGCCGTTGGCGGACGCGTCGGGCCGGCCCTGGGGCGGCGGGCCGGTCGGGCCCGGGCCGCTGAACGGCCCGCCGGGCGGCACGGGACCGGGCTGGCCGGGGCCGGGCTGGCCGTACTGCTGACCGGGCGGGCCGAACTGCGGGCCGGGCTGGCCGAACTGCGGCGCCCCGAACGGCGGCCCACCGAACTGCGGCGCGGGTGGGACCGACGGCCCACCGGGGCTGCCCGGGCCGAAGCCGCCGGAGCGCTGGCGGGGGGCCACCTGCGGCAGCGGCACGGTCTGCAGGATCCGCTTGACCACGTGGTCGGCGGGCACGCCGTCGGCCAGCGCGTCGTAGGACAGCACCAGCCGGTGCCGCAGCACGTCGGCGGTGACGTCGAGGACGTCCTGCGGCAGCACGTAGTCGCGGCCGCGGACCAGCGCCAGCGCCCGGCCGGCGGCGATCAGCCCGAGGGAGGCCCGCGGGCTGGCGCCGTAGGAGACCCACGAGGCGACGTCGTCCATGCCGTGCTCGCGCGGCGCGCGGGTGGCGACCACCAGCCGGACGACGTAGTCGACCAGCGCGTGGTGCACGAACACCTGCGAGGCGGTGCGCTGCATGCGCACCAGGTCGTCGGGTCCGAGCACGGTCTCGGCCACCGGCGGGGTCGACCCCATCCGGTAGATGATCTCCCGCTCCTCCTCGGGGCTCGGGTAGTCCACGAGCACCTTCATGAGGAAGCGGTCGCGCTGGGCCTCGGGCAGCGGGTAGACGCCCTCGGACTCGATGGGGTTCTGGGTGGCCAGCACGAGGAACGGGTCCGGCAGCGGGTGGGTCACCCCGCCGATCGACACCTGGCGCTCGGCCATGACCTCCAGCAGCGCCGACTGCACCTTGGCCGGCGCGCGGTTGATCTCGTCGGTGAGCACGAAGTTGGCGAACACCGGGCCCAGCTCGGTGTCGAAGGCGTCCTGCCCGGCCTTGTAGATGCGGGTGCCGATGATGTCGGCCGGCACCAGGTCCGGGGTGAACTGCAGGCGGGCGAAGCGGCCGCCCACGACGGTGGCCAGCGTCTCGACGGCGAGGGTCTTCGCGACGCCGGGGACGCCCTCGAGCAGCACGTGCCCGCGGGCCAGCAGTGACACCAGCATCCGCTCGACCAGCCGGTCCTGGCCGACGATCACCCGCTTGATCTCGAACAGCACCCGCTCCAGGTGGGCGGCGTCGACCGACGGCGGGACCGGCTGCCCGGCGGACTGCTCGAGCGAGGTGCTGGCGGCGCTGCTCACGGAACTCCCTGATCGTGCCGGTCCACGGCCTCGGGTCCCGGGGGCGTCACGAGGCCGGTGACGGACGGCGTGCCCGTCCCCGCCAGTGTCCTACACGTTGCTGGACGGCAGCTGGCGCTCACGCAGGCGAGCCGACCGGGCACCGAGTGTGTGCGACGCGGGTTGTCCACCTGCCGCGTGCACCCCCCTGCCCGCTGCCCTCACCGGCTGCTAGCCTCGATGGTGCGTCGGGCAGCTCCCCCCGTGGCTGCCCGACGCCCCATCTCTCAGGCCGTGCCTCTGGCCCGACTGCGCGCCGCGGTCCGTTCCTCGCTCGTCCCTCGCTGCGATACTCCCGCGGCTGTCGTCAGGCCGCTGGTCGCACCGCGCCGTAGTAGTCGCTGCCGAACCACATCGACGAGATCCGCACGACGTCCCCGCTCTGCGGCGCCTGGATGACCTGGCCACCGCCGATGTAGAGCGCCACGTGGTAGATGGACGTGTGGTCCGCGGTCTGGCCCCAGAACACCAGGTCGCCGGGCTGCAGGTCGCCGGCCGCCACGGTCTGGTGCCGGAAGCGCCAGTACTGTTCGCGGCTGGTGCCGCCGATCCGGATGCCGGCCTGCGCGTAGGCGTACTCGGTCAGGCCCGAGCAGTCGAAGCCGTAGACGTCCGTGTCCGGCGGGATGCCGAACGAGGGGCCGTTGCTGCCGCCGCCACCCCAGCTGTAGGGCAGCCCACGCTGGCTCTCGGCTGCCGCGATCGCCGTCTCCACCGCCGACCCCGCGGGCGCGCCGGCCGTGGTCACGGTGCCGGTGGGCGACCCGCCGCCGGAGGACGGGTACGACGAGCCCGAGGAGGACGAACCGGAGACCCACCCCGACGACGACGAGCCGCGCGCCGAGGACCCGGCCGACGACGACCCGGCCGACGAGGCGGGCGCCGGCGGGCGGGCCTGCGCCGCCGCGGTGGCGGCCGCCTGGGCGGCAGCCGCGGCCTGCGCGCCCTCGGCGCCGAGGAGCAGCACCTGCGCGTCGGCCAGCTCGGCCTCCAGCACCTCGCGCCGGTCGGCCAGCTCGGCGGCCTGGGCCCGGGCGGAGACCTCCTGGGACTGCGCAGCGGCCAGCGACCCGGCGGCTGCGGCCTCGGCCTCGTCGGCGGCCTGCACCGCGACCTGCGCGGCGTCGTCGGCAGCGGCGGCCTGCTGCTCGAGGACGGTCAGCTCGGTGACGACGTCGACCCGGTGGCTGCCCGCGGCGTCGAGCAGCGCGGCCCGCTCCACCAGCTGGGCCGGGCCCTCGGCGCTGACCAGCGCGGCCGCGCCGGGCGCCGTGCTGCCCTGCATGTAGCTCGACCGCGCGAAGGCGACCACCTGGGCGCGGCCGCGGGCCAGCTCCGCGACGGCCCGCTCGGCGGCCGCGGCGGCGGCGTCGGCCGCGGCCCGGGCCTCGTCCTGGGCGGCCCGGCGCACCTCGTACTCCTGCAGCGCGATCTGCGCGCCCCGCCGGGCGGCGTCCACCCGTTCCTGCGCCTGCGCGAGCTGCGCGCCGATCTCGCCCACGCGGGCGGCCGCGGCGTCGCGCTCGGCCTGCGCCTCGGCCACCGGGGTGTCACCGGGCGCAGCGAGCGCCGTCCCCGGGACCAGGCCGGCCACGACGAGGGCGGCCACCGCCGTCCCGGCTCCGCGCACCAGCCACCGGGAGCCGCCACGATGGCGCTCCCGCTCGTCCGTCCTGCCCACGTCCCCGACCTCTTCCCGACCTCGTCGACCCGGCGCCCGGAAGCGCACTCCGGTGCCGGATCGACCTGATCAGAGGAGGGGTTGAGCAGGTACTCCCCACATGGGGGGACGGCGCCCCCCGAGGGACGGGAGGCCGGCCCCGTCCCGGCCACCTCCCGGGTCCCACCGCGAGCCTGCGAGCGAGGAGGAGGACGGGGTCCTGCTGAGCCTGCGAAGGGTGGGAGGACGGCGGCCCCTCTGCAGGGCCCCGCCGCGAGCCTGCGAGCGGTGGGGGGCAGAGGGGCCCTCTCTCAGTTCACCTGGCGGTCGGCGTCGGACCAGAAGGCCTCGCGCAGCTTGAACTTCTGGATCTTGCCGGTGGCGGTGCGGGCGATCTCGTCGCGGAACTCGACTCGCTTGGGCGCCTTGTAGTGGGCGATCCGCTGCCGGCAGTGGGCGATGATCTCCTCGGCGGTGGCCTGCTGGCCCTCGGCGAGGACAACGACGGCGGTGACCATCTCGCCCCACTTCTCGTCGGGGACGCCGATCACCGCCACCTCGGCGACCGCCGGGTGGCTGAAGACCGCGTCCTCCACCTCGATCGACGAGACGTTCTCGCCGCCGGTGATGATCACGTCCTTCTTGCGGTCGGAGATGGTGAGGTAGCCGCCGTCCTCGAGCGTGCCGCCGTCGCCGGTGTGGAACCAGCCGCCCTCGAGCGCCTCGGCCGAGGCGTCGGGGTTCTGCCAGTAGCCGGCCAGCACGGTGTTGCTGCGCACCAGCACCTCGCCCGTCTCGCTGGTCTGCAGCCGGGTGCCCACCGTCGGCACCCCGGCCCGGGACAGCCGCCGGGCCCGCTCCTCCGGCTCGAGGTCGTCGTACTCCGCGCGCGGCCGGTTGATGGTGACCAGCGGAGCGGTCTCGGTGAGGCCGTAGATCTGGTTGAACTCCCAGCCCAGCTCCGCCTCGACCCGCGCGATCGTCTTCGACGGCGGCGGCGCGCCGGCCACGATGATCCGCACCCGGTCGCGGCCGGGGACCTCGCCGTCCCACTCCGCCGCGGCGTCCAACACGGCGTTCCACACCGCCGGCGCTCCGGCCATCACGGTGATGCCGTGCTGTTCGACGCGCCGCAGGATCTCCGCGCCGTCGATCTTGCGGATCACCACCTGGCGAGCGCCCAGGCCGGCCATCGTGTAGAGCAGCCCCCAGCCGTTGCAGTGGAACATCGGCAGCGTGTGCAGGTACACGTCGCGGTCGCTGACCTGCATGTGCATGCCGAAGGTGACCGCGTTGACCCACTCGTTGCGGTGGGTCATCTGCACGCCCTTGGGCCGGGCCGTCGTCCCGCTGGTGTAGTTGATCGTGGCGGTGGCGTCCTCGTCCGGGGCCGACCACGGCACCGGCTCGGTGTCGTAGCGCAGCAGCTGCTCGTACTCCTCACCGGTGGTGAACCGGTGCTCGGCCTCCACGCGCTTGAGCGAGGACTCCAGCTCCGGGTCGACGATGAGCACCCGCGCGCCGCTGTGCCCGATGATGTAGCTGACCTCCTCCGGCTGCAGCCGGAAGTTGACCGGGACGACGACCCGCCCGGACGACGGCAGCGACAGCAGGCACTCCAGCAGCCGGCCGGCGTTGTGGCTGACGACGGCGATCCGCTCGCCCTCCCCCACGCCGAGCGCGTCGAGCCCGGCCTGCAGCGCGCGGCCGCGCCGGGCGACCTCGCGGTAGCTGACCTCGCCCATCGAGGGCGCCGGCTGGTTCGGCTCGTCCACGATGCCGACCCGGTCGCCGTAGACCAGCTCGGCGCGGTCGAGGAAGTCTCGGGTGGTCAAGGGCACGCGCATTCCGGCTCCCGGGTCCTCGGGCCGACCTGCCGGTCGGCCGCTCGACGTGGTGCCCGTCACGCTATCCGCCGGTGCCGCTGTGGTGCGCCCCGGCTCAGCCCAGAAGTGCCCACAGTCCTGCGGCCGTGCCCGCCGTGGCCGCGACCGCCCGGACGGTGTCGACCCGCAGCAGCCGCCGGTGGGCGGCGTCGTCCCACGCGCGATCCAGCCGGCGGTGCAGCGGGACGGCGAGCAGCCCGGTGACCCCGAGGACGACGGCCAGGCAGGCGGCGCCGGCCAGCACCGCGGGCAGCGGCGTCCCGGCGGGCCGGTCGGCGAGCAGCCACAGCGTCGTGACGCCCTGGCCGGCGAACAGCGGGCCGACCACCCGGGAGATCCGCTGCTGGTGGCGGCGCTCGTAGGCCGGGAAGGCGGCCGGCGGGACCAGGGCGAACTGCGGGTAGACCAGCGCCCGCACCGTCCACTGGAAGCCGGCGTAGGCCGCGGTCAGTGCCAGGTGCACCGCCAGCAGGGTCACTGCCCCGGCTGTCCCGGGCCGGCCTCCCTGCAGGTGGAAGGACCCCCTCCTCCCCACCGCTCGCACGCTCGCGGCGGTGCCCAGGAGGCGGCCACGGTGGGGGGCAGGGAGGTCCGCTTACCGCGCCAGGCCAGGCTCCGCGCGTCGAGCTCGCGCAGCAGCGGGTCGCCCTCGGCGAGCACCCGCTCGGCCAGCGCGACCGCGGCGGCGAGCTGGTCGTCGTCCAGCTGTGCGGACGCCGGTGAGCGGCGCCGGTCCAGGACGTCGTACCAGCGGCCGCCGACGGCGTGGTCGAGCAGGATCCGGCCGAAGCAGTGGTCGGCGGTGACCACCCAGCGACCGGCCCGCGCCCGCCGCGGCAGCTCGTCGTCCACCAGCTCGCGATAGCGCGCGTACAGCTCGTCCCGGGTCACGGCGCCAGCAGCCGGGGCAGCGACGTCCCGATCGGCTCGCGGACCACCAGGTCGGCGAGGGAGTCGTAGGGCGTGGGCTGGGCGTTGACGACGACGACCCGGGCGCCGGACTGCGCGGCCAGGTCGGTCAGCCCGGCCGCCGGGTGCACCGTCAGCGAGGTGCCGACGGCGAGGAAGACGTCGCAGTCGGTCGCCGCCTGCGCCGCGGCCGCGACCACCGCGGGGTCGAGGGCCTGACCGAAGCTGACCGTCGCGGACTTGAGGACGCCGCCGCAGACGCGGCAGGCCGGGTCGGGCTCCCCGGCGTCGACGCGGGCCAGGGCCTCGGCCATCGTCGTGCGGTCGTGGCAGGCCAGGCACTCCACCTCGCGCACGGTGCCGTGCAGCTCCACGACCAGCTCCGGTGAGGACCCGGCCGCCTGGTGCAGGCCGTCGACGTTCTGGGTGAGCAGCGCCCGCAGCCGGCCCTGGCGCTCGAGGTCGACCAGGGCGCGGTGTCCGGCGTTGGGGCGGGCGCCGGGCGCGGTGTCCCGGCGCATGAGCCAGGCCCGGCGGCGGATGTCGGGGTCGGCCACGTAGTACGACAGCGTCACGAGCTTCTCGGCGTCCGGGTCCCGCGTCCAGACGCCCTGCGGGCCCCGGTAGTCGGGGATGCCGCTGTCGGTGGAGATGCCGGCGCCGCTCAGGACGGTCACCCGCCGGGCGGTCGCCAGCCACTCGGGGACGCTCACGGCGTCCACCGTAGGAGCCCGTCGGCGCCCCCGCGGGGAAGGGAAGGGTCGCCTCACCTCCACGCACTGGCGTCCTGCTGGGATGATGCAGGGTGGCAAGCAGCGCGACGGACCAGCTGAGGGGTGGGCGCAGAGAAGTGGCAGCCAGCAAGGACAGCTTCGGGGCCAGGGCGACGCTCAGCGTCGACGGCACCGACTACGACATCTACCGGCTCGACGCGGTGGAGGGCTCCGCGAAGCTGCCCTTCAGCCTCAAGGTCCTCCTGGAGAACCTGCTGCGCACCGAGGACGGCGCGGACATCACCGCCGACCACATCCGGGCGATCGCGAACTGGGACCCGTCGGCCGAGCCCGACCAGGAGATCCAGTTCACCCCGGCGCGCGTGGTGATGCAGGACTTCACCGGC
>DASQNB010000162.1:0-8517 GCA_035645175.1 Geodermatophilus sp. | reverse complement strand
CTGCTGACGGATCTTGGCGGGGTTGGCCCCCTCCTTGTCGATCTTGTTGACCGCGACCACGATCGGCACCTCGGCGGCCTGGGCGTGGTTGAGCGCCTCGACCGTCTGCGGCATGACGCCGTCGTCGGCCGCCACGACCAGCACGACGATGTCGGTGACCTTCGCGCCTCGGGCACGCATCGCGGTGAACGACTCGTGACCCGGGGTGTCGATGAAGGTGATCGGCCGCTCGTTGTGCTCCAGCTCGGTGACGATCTGGTAGGCGCCGATGTGCTGGGTGATGCCGCCGGCCTCGCGCGCCACCACGTTGCTGTGGCGCAGCGCGTCCAGGAGCTTCGTCTTCCCGTGGTCGACGTGACCCATGACGGTCACCACCGGCGGACGGGCCTCCCAGTCCTCCTCGTCACCCTCGTCGCCGAAGGTGAGGTCGAAGGTCTCGAGCAGCTCGCGGTCCTCGTCCTCGGGGCTGACCACCTGGATGTCCCAGTCGATCTCGGCACCGAGCAGCTGGAGCGTCTCGTCGTTGACCGACTGCGTCGCGGTGACCATCTCGCCCAGGTGGAACAGGGCGGTGACCAGCGCGGCCGGCTGGGCGCCGATCTTCTCGGCGAGGTCGGTCAGCGAGGCACCGCGCGGCAGCCGGACGGTCTGCCCGTTGCCCCGCGGCAGGCTGACGCCGCCCATGCTGGGCGCCGCCATGGAGTCGAACTCCTGACGCCGCTGCTTCTTGCTCTTGCGCCCGCGGACCGGGCCACGCCCGCCGGGACGACCGAAGGCACCCGCGGTACCCGCACCGGAGCCACCACGGCCCCGGCCGCGGCCACCGCCGCCGCCGCCGCGGAAGCCACCGCCCGCGGGGGCGCCACCGCCACCGCCGCCGGGGCCACCGCCACCGGGACGGAAGCCGCCGCCACCGCCACCGCCACCACCGGGTCCACCCGGACGGCCACGGCCACCGGCACCGCCGGGGCCACCGCCGGGACGGCCGGCCGGCCGCGGCGGCATCATGCCGGGCGAGGGACGCTGCGGCATCATGCCCGGGTTCGGGCGCGGACCGCCGGGACCGGCCGCCGGACGCGGACCGCCGGCACCGGGACCCGGACGCGGGCCGGCCGCCGTCCGCGGACCACCCGCACCAGCCCCCGGACGGGCACCGCCGGGGCCGGCCGGACCGGGACGCGGACCGGCCGCGGGACCCGGCCGCGGACCGGCGGCGGGACCGGGGCGCGGACCGGCGGCAGGACCGGGGCGCGCCGCGCCGCCGGCCGGAGCCGGGCGCGGGGCGCTGCTGAAGGGGTTGTTGCCCGGACGCGGGGCCGGGCGGGGACCCGGCCGCGGACCGCCACCGGGAGCCGCCGGGCGTGCACCCGGGGTGGGACCGCCGGCCGGACCGGGACGGGGACCGCCCGCCGGACGCGGGGCGCTGGGCGCCGCGGGCGGCTGCTGGGTCGGCGCGCTGGCCGCGGGAGCCTGGGCTGCCGGAGCCTGGGCTGCCGGAGCCTGGGCTGCCGGAGCCTGGGCTGCGGGAGCCTGGGCCGCCGGAGCCTGGGCCGCGGGGGCCTGGGCCGCCGGCGCCTGGGGCGCCGGCGCGGTCGGCCGCGGACCGGGGACGGGCGCACCGGGACGGGGCGTGACCGGGCCCGGGGTCGGTGCGCCGGTCACCGGCGGCTGCGGCGCGGGTGCCGGAGCAGACGGCGCGGCAGGAGCGGACGGCGCGGCCGGAGCCGCGGCGGCCGGGACCTGCGGGGCAGCGGGAGCGCTCGGACGCGGAGCGGGCCTCGGGGCAGCCGCCTGGCCACCGCCGTTGCCGCCGTTGCCGGTGCTGCTGCCGAGGGCCTCCCGGAGCCGCCGGGCCACGGGGGCCTCGACGGTGGAGGAGGCGGACTTCACGAACTCGCCCTGCTCCTTGAGCTTGGCGAGCACGGTCTTGCTGTCGACACCGAACTCCTTGGCGAGTTCGTGTACGCGGGCTTTGCCTGGCACGGATCTCCTCTTTGTGAGGCCGGCGGCTGGCCCGCGCGACCTCGTCGTCAGTTCTGCATGGTCTGGCTTGTCATCGTGGGGACTTCACGGCTTGCTCATCCGACGACGTCCTGCTCTCGACGTGCGGACCCGCCGGGTGCGGGTCCGTCTGTGTTGGTGCGGTTGTCGTTCGTGGGTGGTCGCCCGTCCGGGCCCGCTCCCCGGCGGCGCCGTGGGCGGCGCCGAGGACGTGGTCCCGGAGCGGACCGGCCTCCACCGGGGAGCCGCCGCCTCCGGGGAGGCGCAGCGCCCGGGGGAAGGCCCGGCGTCGCTCCGCTGCGCGCAGGCACTCCGGGGTGGGGTGCACCGAGGCGCCCCGGCCGGGGAGCCTGCGTCGCGGGTCGGGGACCAGTGCCCCGTCCCGCACGACGACGCGCAGCAGGTCGGTGACCGGAGCGCGCTTCCGGCAGCCCACACAGGTGCGCACCGGGATCGACGTTTCGGCCACCCTCAACTCTAGCGCGCTGAGGGCCCCGGGTGTTCCGGGCTCCGGCCACCGGGCACCCGACCGGGGCGTCCGCCCGCGCCCGGGCGACCGGGCCGGCCCCCGGGGGCGCCGCCGCGGGCCGCTGGGGCACCCGAGCGCAGCGGCGCGCGGCCCACGCCGGGCGAGGGGGTGGCGTCGTCGGGCTGGGCGTCGCTGCGGATGTCGATCCGGCAGCCGGTGAGACGCGCGGCCAGGCGGGCGTTCTGCCCCTCCTTGCCGATCGCCAGCGACAGCTGGAAGTCGGGCACCACCACCCGCACCGCCTTGGCCTGGCGGTCCACCAGCTGGGCGCTGTTCACCCGCGCCGGGCTCAGCGCCGAGGCCACGAACGTCGCCGGGTCGTCGGACCAGTCGACGATGTCGATCTTCTCGCCGTGCAGCTCGCTCATGACGTTGCGCACCCGCTGCCCCATCGGGCCGATGCAGGCACCCTTGGCGTTGAGCCCCGGCACCGAGGTCCGGACGGCGATCTTGGAGCGGTGCCCGGCCTCGCGCGCCACCGCGACGATCTCCACGCTGCCGTCGGCGATCTCGGGGACCTCGAGGGCGAAGAGCTTGCGGACCAGGTTGGGGTGGGTCCGGGAGACGGTGACCTGCGGTCCGCGGAAGGTGCGGGCGACCGACACCACGTAGGCCTTGAGCCGGCTGCCGTGCGGGTAGCTCTCGCCCGGCACCTGCTCGGCGGCGGGGAGCACCGCCTCCACCTTGCCGATGTCGACGAGCACCGTGCCGCTGGCGTTGCGCCGCTGGTCGGCCTGCACGATGCCGCTGATGATGTCGCCCTCCTTGCCGGCGTACTCACCGAACGTCTGCTCGTGCTCGGCGTCGCGCAGCCGCTGCACGATGACCTGCTTGGCGGTGCTGGCCGCGATGCGGCCGAAGTCGGAGGGGGTGTCGTCCCACTCGCGGACGACCTCGCCGTCGGGCCCCAGCTCCTGGGCCAGCACGGCGACCTCGCCGGTCTTGCGGTCGACGTGCACGCGCACGTGCTTGCTGGCGCCGTCGGCATGCCGGTAGGCGGTCACCAGCGCCGTCTCGATGGCCCCGATGACCGTGTCGGCCGGGATGCCCTTCTCCCGCTCGACCGCCTTGAGGGCGGTCACGTCGATGTTCACTGTCCTCCTCCGTCGTCCTCGTCCGCGGGATCAGGCTGCGCCTCGGCGGCGTCCCCGCCGGGCTCGGTCCGGCCGAACTCCACCTGCACCCGGCCGGTGCCCAGCTCCGGCCACGGCACCTGCCGCGGGGTGGGCGGCCGCTTCTTCGCCCCGGGCTTGCCCTTGGCCTCCACCGCGAGGGTCACCCCGTCGCCGTCGACCTCGAGCACCCGGCCGGTCACCTGCTCGGCCGCGCCCGCGGGACCCACGGCCACGGTGACCAGGCGCCCGGTGTTGCGCCGCCAGTGCCGCGGCTCGGTGAGCGGCCGGTCGACCCCGGGGCTGGTGACCTCCAGGACGTAGGGGGCGCTGCCGAACTCGCCGTCGAGGTCGTCGAGGGCCGCCGACACCGCGCGGCTGACCCCCGCGACGTCGTCGAGGGTCACGCCGTCGTCCCGGTCGACCACCACGCGCACGATGCTGCGCCGGCCGGCCGGGGTGACGGCCAGCTCCTCCAGGTCGTACCCGGCGGCCTCGACGACCGGTGCGACCAGCGCGGCCATCCGGGTGGCGACGGCGTCGGTGCGGGGGGCGGCGGACACGGCTCCCTCCCTCTCCAGGCTCGGTCGACGGCACGCACACGGCAGTCCGGTGCTCCGTGTCGCGGCCTGCTACGGGGCGGCGGACACGCCGTCGACCCGTTACCGAGCGGAGTGCCAGGCTACCGCTCCCCTGCCCCGCCCGAGACCGGGCGGCCGGGAGGGACCCGCCCACCGTGTGCTGTCGGCCGGGCACCTGCGCGGCTGAGAGGATGAGGCCGATGGCCCCCACCCCCGCACCCGCCCCCACGGGCCCCTCCCGGCGCGCCTTCCTGGCGGCCTCGGCCGGGCTCGCGCTGCTCGCCGCGGGCTGCACCGCGGGCTCCTCGGGCGGGCCGGCGGTGAGCACAGAGGAGGCCGAACGGCTGGCCGGGCAGGTCACCGTCCAGGAGGCCGTGGTCGCCGCCTACGCCGCGGCGACGACCGCCGACCCCGCCCTCGCGCTGAGCGACCTGAGCGCGCAGGCGGCCGAGCAGCTGGACCGGCTGCGGGCCGCCGCACCGTCCGCGACGTCGTCGCCGGCCGCGTCCCCCGCCGCACCACCGGCGGCCCCGGTCGGCGCGGACGTGCGCACCTGGCTGCGCGGCCAGCTGGCCACCGCGGCCGGCTCGCACGCACAGGCGTGCACCCAGCAGTCCGGCGCGCGCGCGGCGCTGCTCGGGTCGATCGCCGCGGGGCTGCGCGGGCACGAGGCGGCACTGGCGTGAGGCAGGGACAGGGGCAGGGACATGGCTGACGACGGCGTCCTCGACGAGGGGACCGAGACCGCGGCCCTGCGCGAGGTGGTGGCCGCCGAGCACGCCGTCGTGTGGGGGTACGGCACGGTGGGCGCGGCGCTGCCGGAGGACGCGCGGGACCCGGCGGTGGCCGCCGACGTGGCCCACCGGGACGTGCGCGACCGGCTGGTGGCCCTGCTGGAGTCCCGCGGCGCCGAGCCGGTGCCCCGCGAGGCGGGTTACACCCTGCCCTTCCCCGTCCTGTCGGCGGTGGACGCCGCGACGCTGGCCGTCGTCCTCGAGGAGGGGGTGTCCGCGGCCTGGGTGCGGCTGCTGGACCAGTCCGTGGAGCCAGCGGTGCGCGAGCTCGCGGTCGCGGAGCTGGGCGCCGCGGAGGTGCGCGCCGTCGGGTGGCGCACCGCCGCCGGCCGGATCCCGGTCACCGACGCCCTCCCCGGCCTCCCCTGAGTCCCTCGGCCTCCCTGCAGGGGCCCGCCGCGAGCCTGCGAGCGGTGGGGGGCAGGGAGGTCCTCACTCCAGCGCACCCAGGAACGCGTCGGTGACGTCGACGGCCACGCTGCTGGACTGGCCGCTCTCGACGAGGACGGCGAAGGCCAGGTCGCCCTGCGGCCCGCCCAGCTGGTAGCCGGTGAACCAGCCGTGGGCGTCGGGCGGGGTGTTGGTGCCGTACTCCGCGGTGCCGGTCTTGCCGTACACCTCGCCGCGGTCGGCCAGCGCGCTCGCCGTCCCGTTGAGGACGACCTCGCGCATCATCGGCCGCAGCGCCTCGAGCACCGCAGGGTCCGGGCCGGCCGGCGTCGGCCCGGCCGGCTCGGCGCCGACGACCTCGACCGGCACCGCCGGGGTGCCGGTGGCCACGCCGGCGGACACGAGCGCCAGCTGGGCCGGGCTCATGAGCACCTGGCCCTGGCCGATGGCGTTGGCCGCCTTCGTCGTCCCGGTGCTGTCGGCCGGGACCTCGCCGCTGAAGACGTCGACCGGCAGCTGCCAGTCGGTGCCGACGCCGTAGGAGGCGGCAGCGGCGGCCAGCGCGTCGTCGGGCAGCTGCAGGCCCTGCTGCATGAAGGTCGTGTTGCACGACTGCGCGAAGGCCTCGGTGAACGGCACGGTGCCCAGGTCGAACTGGTCGGCGTTCTCGAACTCACGGCCGTCGACGACGAACGTGCCCGGGCAGGCCACCGGCGTCTGCGGGGTGAGCGTGCCGGTGGCCAGCAGCGCGGTGGCGCTGATCGTCTTGAAGCTCGAACCGGGCGGGTACTGGCCGGTGAGGGCGTTGCCCGCGGCAGCGGCCTCGTTGGAGGACACCGCCAGGACCTCTCCCGTGCCCGGCCGGACGACGACCAGGTGGGTGGGCAGCTGCTGCGTGGCGACGGCGGCGTCGGCCGCGGTCTGCACCGCGCGCACCAGCGGGGTCTGCACGGGCTCGCCGGGCACCGGCTCGACCGCGTCGACCTCCCGCCCGTCGTCCCCGATGGCCTCGTCGGCGGCGACCACGCGCACGGTGAAGCCGGGGGTGCCGGTCAGCTGCTCCTGGTAGGCCCGCTGCAGGCCGGACAGGCCCAGCTCGTCACCGGCGGCGTAGACCGGGGCGCCGTCCTCGGCGCTGTCCTCCAGCACCTCGGCGGTCGCCGGGCCGACCCGGCCCAGCAGGGCGGAGGCGAAGCGGGCGCTGGGCGCCAGCAGCCGGGTGTCGGTGGGGAACACCGCGCCGGGCAGGTCGAAGACCTGCGCGCGGATGGCCTCGAAGTCCGGCCGGCGCAGCGTGATGACCGGGACGAACTGGCCGGCCGGCGCGGCCTGGACGTCGGCGGTGACGTCCTCGGCGGCGACGCCGGTGGCCGCCGACAGCGCCGCCGCGAGGGCCGGGAGGTCCGTGACCTGGTCCTTGTCGACGCCGACGTCGACCACCTCGGTGGGGGCGAACAGCGGCTGGCCGGCCGCGTCGGTGATCGCGGCGCGCTCGGGCAGCGACCGCTCCAGCACGAGGCGCTGCCCCTCCCCCAGCTCCGGGTGCACCAGGGCGGGCTCGGCGACGACGTCCCAGCCCTCCTCGGCCTCCTGCAGCCGCAGGGTGGCCGGGTAGCTCCAGTCGGGTGCCGCCGCGAGGTCCCAGGTGGCGGTCCAGCCGACGGTCGCGGTGCCGTCCTCGACGGCGACCTGCCCGAGCTCGGTGCCGAGGGTGGCCTCGGGCAGGTCGGTCGCGGTCTGCTCGAGCAGCGCGGTCGCCGCGCCGGGGTCGGTGGTGGCGCCGGCGGCGGCCGCGGTGTCCCCGGCCGACCAGTCGGCGAGGAAGGCCTCGGCGGCGGTCCGGACGTCGTCCTCGGCGTTGCCCGAGCAGGCGGCCAGCACCGGCACGGCCAGCAGCGTGAACGTGGACCCCAGGACCGTCCCCCGACGTGTACGCACGGGGAGACAGCGTTCCAGACGCGCGACCTGTGACCCAGGCGGCAGGCCGGGGACGTCCGATCACCGACGATCATGGAGTCGCGGTGGCGACACGCGGTCGGCCTCCGGCGTGTTGCCACCGCAGGATCATGATCGCTACCGGGACGTCGGGAGCGGCCGGAACGGCCACCCTTCAGGGCCCCGCGCCGAGCTCGCGAGGCGTGGGAGGAAGGGTGGTCCTTCTTCAGAACAGGACGCTGGCGAACAGCCCGACCTCGCGGAACCCCACCCGCGCGTAGGCGGCGCGGGCCGGGCCGTTGAAGTCGTTGACGTAGAGGCTGACCACCGGCGCGATCGCGGTGCGGGCGTACTCGACGACGGCGGCGGTGCCGGCGGTGCCGATGCCGCGGCCCCGGTGGGCGGGGGCGACCCACACGCCCTGCACCTGGCACACGCCGCGCGACACCGCGCCGACCTCGGCCTTGAACAGCACCTCGCCGTTCTCGATCCAGGCCAGTGACTGCCCGGCGCGGACCAGGTCGAGCACCCGGGCGCGGTAGCCGGCGCCGCCGTCCACCCGCAGCGGGCTGACCCCGACCTCCTCGGTGAACATCGCCACCGCGGCCGGGAGCAGGACGTCGAGCTCGGCGGGACGCACCGGGCGCACCCGCGGCTCGGGAGCCACGGCCGGCGGCCCCTCGATGGCCAGCAGCGGCTGGCGGGGCCGGTGGTCGCGGGCCGGCCCCCACGCGGGCGCCAGCAGCTCCCACAGCGGGTCCACGGACGCGGCGGGACCGACGATGGTCGAGCAGCGCCGGCCGGCGCGCAGGGCGCGGTCGGCGAAGGCGGCGGCCGCGGGTCGCTCGGTGCCGGGCAGGGCGAAGGGGATGAGGTTGGCCCCCGCCAGGCAGACCGCGTCCAGCGAGCGTCCCCTGCCCAGCCCCCACAGCGGCGCGCCGAGGGCCGCCGGCGCCGTGCCGGCGGCCTCCACCCGCCCGGCGATGACGCAGGCGGCCACCGGGTCGGTGGCGAGCAGGGTGCGGACGGCGGGCTCGTCGGTCTCGTCGAGGACCCGCGCCGTCGGGGTGGTGGGGTGGGTGGAAGACACCGGCGTGCGCAGCACCGGACCGGTCAGCTGACGGTGACGACGGGCGGGCCGGACGACACGCCGTCGTCGACCTGCCCGCCGGCCG
>DASQNB010000161.1:0-3041 GCA_035645175.1 Geodermatophilus sp. | reverse complement strand
CGGGCACCCACCGTGCGCTGGTTCTGGTTGTCGTAGACCGGGTGGCCCTGACGGTTGGTCAGGACGGCGCGGTCGGCCTCGCTGGCTTCTGGGCCCTGCGATGCGACGTCGGTCATGCGTGTGCTCCTCCTCGATTGTCGTTCTGAAGGACCTGAGCGGTCACTGCTGGTGGCCCTGGCCGGCACTCGCGGCACAGACCCCAGAAGACGACCTCCGCCTCGTCCACGACGAAACCCGCCGTGTCCGAGGGCGTCAGGCACGGAGCCGCCCCCACGGTGCAGTCGACGTCCGCGACCGCACCGCACGAGCGGCAGACCAGGTGGTGGTGGTTGTCGCCGACCCGCAGCTCGAACAGCGCAGGCGCGCCGGCCGGCTCGATCCGGCGGGCCAGGCCACCGGCCACGAGCGCCTCGAGCACCCCGTAGACCGCCTGCGGCGACAACGTGGGGTGCACGGCGCGGGCAGCGGTGACGATGGTGTCGACGTCCGCGTGCGGACGCTCGGCGAGCACCTGCAGCACCGACAGCCGGGGCCGCGTGACGCGCAGCCCCACCGTGCGGAGCTGGTCCTGCCAGGTCGTCTCCATCGGCCCCAGCCAACCCCCTTTTCTTGATCGAGTCAAATGAAGGACCCCGTCCCCCTCCCCCCTCGCAAGCTCGGGGTGAGCCTCTGGACGGGGCCGACTCCGGGACGGTCGCTACGCGAAGACGATCGTCTTCTCACCGTCCACGATCACCCGGTCCTCGACGTGCCAGGTGACCGCCTGGGCCAGCACCTGGCGCTCGACGTAGCGGCCGATCCGGCGCATGTCCTCCACGGTCGCGCGGTGGTCCACCCGGGCGACCTCCTGCTCGATGATCGGCCCGGCGTCCAGCTCCGGCGTCACGTAGTGGGCGGTGGCCCCGATCAGCTTCACGCCGCGGTCGTGGGCGGCCCGGTACGGGTTCGCCCCGACGAAGGCCGGCAGGAAGCTGTGGTGGATGTTGATCAGCCGCTCCGGGAACCGGCTGCAGAAGTCCGCCGAGACGATCTGCATGTACCGGGCGAGCACGACCAGGTCGACGTCCCCCACCAGCTCCAGCGCCCGGGCCTCGGCCTCCGCCTTGGTCTCCGGCGTCACCGGCACGTGGTGGAACGGGACGCCGGCCGCGCGGGCCACCGGCTCCAGGTCGGGGTGGTTGGAGACGACGGCGGCGATCTCGGCGCGCAGGTCGCCGGCGCGCACCCGGTAGAGCAGCTCCTGCAGCACGTGGTCGGTCCTCGACACGAACACCGCCACCCGCGGCCGGTGCGCCGCCTCGGTCAGCCGCCAGGTGAACTGCCACTTCTGCGCGAGCAGCGCCAGGGCGCCCTCCAGCTGGTGCCGGCGCGCGGCCAGGTCGGCGAGGAAGAACTCCAGCCGCAGCGTGAACGTGCCGCCCACCGGGTCGGAGGAGTGCTGCTGGGAGTCGATGATGTTCGCCCCGACGTCGGCCATCAGCCCGCTGAGGACGGCGACTATCCCCGGCCGGTCGGGGCAGCGGACGACCAGGCGGCCGACGTCGGCCAGCCGCTCGTCGCGCGGGCCGGGCGAAGGCAGTTCAGCAGCGGCGGACACGGGTGCCGAGGATGCCAGGCGGCCGCGCTCCCCTGGCGGGGGCCGCCCGCTCAAGCCGCCGGGAGGACGGCGCGCTGCGCCCCGGCGATGTCGAACAGGTCGCCGTAGTCCTCGACCCGGGCCAGGACGTCCTCGGTGCGGAAGCGCAGCGCCCCCGGGTCGACGCCGTCGAGCACCGCCTCGACCTCGTCCCAGCCGATCGGCGCCGACACCGGGGCGTCGGGCCGGGCGCGCAGCGAGTACGGGGCGACCGTCGTCTTGGCCGGGTTGTTCTGGCTCCAGTCGACGAGCACCTTGCCCGGCCGCAGCACCTTCTCCATGCGCCACACGACCCGGTCGGGCGTCTCCGCCGAGAGCTCCTGGGCCAGCACGCGGGCGTAGCGGCTGGGGTGCTCCCGGTCGGTCACCCGGATCGGCGCGTACACCTGCATGCCCTTGGAGCCCGAGGTCTTGACCACCGGGTCCAGGCTGTCGGCCACCAGCCGCTCCCGCAGCCGCTCGGCGACCTCGCAGCACTCCAGGATCCCGGCGTCCGGGCCCGGGTCGAGGTCGAGGACCAGCAGGTCGGGCAGCGCCGGCTGCAGCCGGCTGCCCACCTGCCACTGCGGCACGTGCAGCTCCAGCGCGGCCAGGTTGGCCGCCCACGCCAGGTCGGCGACGGTCTCCAGGATGACCATGTCGAGGGTCTCCCGGCCCCGCGAGCTGCCGGGGCTGGGCACCCGCACCCGGCGCACCCAGTCCGGAGCGTGCCGGGCGCTGTTCTTCTCGAAGAACGCCTGCCCCTCGACCCCGTCGGGCCAGCGGGTGAAGGTCACCGGGCGGCCGGACAGGTGCGGCAGCAGCACCGGCGCGATCCGCACGTAGTAGTCGATGACCTGCGCCTTGGTGAAGGAGACCTCGGGGAAGAGGACCTTCTCCAGGTTGGAGACGTGCAGCTGCCGCCCGTCCACGCGCACCAGCTGCCGGCTCACGGCACCCTCTGTACCCGCGGGGCGCCTACCACTCCTCGACCACGTCCTCCGGCGCCAGGTCGTCGCGCAGCCCGCGCCAGGAGGGGTGCCGCATCCGGCCGTCGGCGGTCCACGCGGCGAAGGCCACCTCACCCACCAGCTCCGGCGCCACCCAGTGCGCGTCGCGGGTGACCTCGCGCGGCAGCGCGTCGGCGAACGGCGGCCGGGCGGCCGGCGTGAACAGCGGCTCGAGCTCCTCGAGGGCCGCCGCGGTGAAGCCGGTGCCGACGTGCCCGGCGTAGACCAGCCGGCCGGTGTCGTCGTGCACGCCGACCAGCAGCGACCCCACTCCCCCGGCGCGCCGCCCCCGCCCGGGCCGCCAGCCGCCGACGACGACCGCCTGCGTCCGGACGTTCTTCACCTTGCGCCACTCCGGCCCGCGCACCCCGGGGCGGTACGGCGAGTCCAGCCGCTTGGCCACCAGGCCCTCGAGC
>DASQNB010000160.1:0-3326 GCA_035645175.1 Geodermatophilus sp. | reverse complement strand
CGTCGTCTCGCGGATCACCACGACGCTGGGGGCCATCGCCGCGGCGCAGGACACCGTCGCCGCGGCCGTCGAGCAGCAGCGGGCGGCCACCGATCGGGTCGTCGAGAGCGTCGAGCGGGCGGCCGGCGGGTCGGCCCGGATCACCGAGGCGGTCGCCGCGCTCGCCGACGACCAGCGCGAGAGCTACGTGCGCCGCGCGCTGGCCGTGGCCGAGGACCTGCTGGACGAGGCGGGCGGCGTCGGACTGGGGCACGACCGCCGGCGGCTGGCCGTCCGCGACCAGGTCACCGGTGCGACTCACGCCGTCGACCTGCCCGACCTGCTGCTCGGCGGCGTGCCGCTGACCCGCGACGACGACCCGCGCCGTCCCGCGCCGCTCGTGGACGACGTCGTCGCCCTGGTGGGCGGCAGCTGCACGCTGTTCCAGCGGCTGGACGCCGACGGCAGCATGGTGCGCGCGGCCACGACCGTCGTCACGGCGCAGGGCCGGCGCAACATCGGCACCTACATCCCCCGCCGCGCCGCCGACGGGAGCCCCAACCCGGTGCTGGCCGCCGTCCTGGCCGGGCGGACCTACACCGGCGAGGCCACCGTCGCCGACCGCCCGTACTTCACCGCGTACCAGGGCCTGCACTCGGCCGACGGCGAGCTGGTCGGGATGCTCTACGTCGGGCTGCCGCTGGACGCCCTCCCCGGCTGAACCCGGCTCCCCTGCAGGGGCCCGGCCCCGTCTCGGGTCTCGCCCCGAGCCTGCGAGGGGTGGGAGGACGGGGTCCTCTCACGAGCGGCGGGGGGCAGGGGGGTCCTTCACCTCGAACTGCACCCGCGCGATCTCCTCGCAGACCGGGTCGAACTGCTCGCGCCGGATGCGGTTGTGCTCGGCCTCGGCGTCGTACACCCGGTAGGCCTCGGCGTCGACGAAGTCGCTGGTGATCGCGAAGCTCCACGCGCCCGGGCGCAGGCCGGCGTCCAGGCCGACCCGCACGTCGAGCAGTCCCTCCACGGGCAGGGCGACGATGGCGTCGAGCGCCTCCTGGACGAGGGAGAGGTCGGTGCCCGGGCGCACCCGGCCGACGACGACGTTGCGGATCACCGGCCCAGTGTGACCCGGACCAACCCGAACCCGCGGTCGACGAAGTGGAGGTGTCCCAGGGTGTCCCAGCCCGAGGACACGGCGGCCGTGGTGGCCTGGCTGGCCGCCGTCGACCCGCAGCGCGCCGTCCCGCAGGGCCAGGACGGCCCTGCGGGTCGCGGCTCAGGCGGTGACCGTCTCCAGGGTCACCGGGACGTTGCCGCGGGTGGCGTTGGAGTAGGGGCACACCTGGTGGGCGGCCTCGACCAGCTGCTCGGCGGCCGCCTGCTCGATGCCGCCGAGCTCGACCCGCAGGGTCACCTCGAGGGCGAAGCCCCCGGCGTCGTTCGGGCCGATCCCGACCTCGGCGGTGACGGCAGAGTCGGTGATGGTCGCCTCGTGCTGGCGGGCGACGACCTTGAGCGCGCCGTGGAAGCAGGCGGCGTAGCCGGCGGCGAACAGCTGCTCGGGGTTGGCGCCGCCACCCGGGCCGCCCATCTCCTTGGGCACGGCCAGGTCGAGGTCGATCAGGCCGTCGTCGGTACGGGTGTGGCCGTTGCGGCCCTCGCCGGTGGCGGTGGCGACGGCGGTGTAGACGGCGGACATACGGGGACCCCCTGGTCACAGCAGTAGACAGAACGGTCGTTCTACCTGTTGGTCGTCACTCCACCACAGGGCGACGAGCGCGGTCAAGACGCTCCGGACACGGCTACCGTCGTGCGCGTGACGACGGCGGTGCGCCCCTCCGAGGCGCGGGAGCGGCTGCTGCGCACGGCGTCGTCCCTCTTCTACGCCGAGGGCCTGCGCGGGGTCGGCGTCGACCGGGTCATCGCCGAGGCCTCGGTCACCCGGGCCACCTTCTACCGCCACTTCCCGGGCAAGGAGGCGCTGGTGGTCGCCTACCTGGAGGGAGTCGACCGCAGGGTGCGCGAGGAGGCCGGCGAGGTGCCCGACGGCGCCGACGCCGCGGCCGACTGGCTGCTGCGCCTGACCGGGAGCGTCGGGGAGACGATGTGCGGCGCGGACTTCCGCGGGTGTGCGTTCATCAACGCCGCCGCTGAGTTCCCCGATGCGAGCAGCCCGGTGCGGCAGACGGTGCGGGAGCACCGGGAGTGGCTCGGGTCGGCGGTGAGCGAGGCGTTCCGCCGCGCCGGGCACCCGGACCCGGCCGAGGCCGGCCGCCGCTGGCTGGTCCTGCGTGACGGGGCGACGGTCGCGGGCTACCTGGCCGACCCGGCCGCGGCACAGGCCACGCTCACCGCCGGGGTGCGGGACCTGCTCGCCGCCCGCTGACCTGTCGCAGGTGCTGCGGCGGGACGGCGTCGACCAGCCACACCCCGTTCGCCGAGCGGGTGAAGACCGCGCCGGCCGCCGTCATCCCGGCCGCGTCGACCCGGAGGACGACGGCCCGGCCGTGCCGTGCGCCCACGGCTCGTGCGGTGACCTCGTCGGGGCTGAGGTGCACCGCGTGCCGGCGTCCAGGCCGCAGCCCCTCGGCCTCGATGCGGCGCAGGTTCCGCTCCGCCGTCCCGTGGAAGAGCACCGGCGGGGGGCTCTGCGCGGCGTAGCCGAGGTCGACGGGGACGCTGTGGCCCTGGCTGGCCCGGATCCGCGTGCGGGACCCGTCGAGGGCGAAGCGGCGCTTGTCGTTGGTCGCGACGACGTGCTCCAACTCGGCCCGCGTCCAGCCGAGGGCGGCTAGCAGTGCCTCGACGTCGGCCCAGCCGGCGGCGTCGAGGGTCAGCCCGACGCTCTCCGGCACGTGGCGCAGCACGGAGGAGAGCCGCTTGCTGCGCCGGACGACGTCGCGCGGGTCCACGCGCCGCCGCTACCCGGACGTCGCGAGATCTGCACAGTGGTGGCGATCGGACGCCTGATGGCCACCACTGTGCAGATCTCGCGGGGATCAGCGGGAGTAGTGCTCGACGACGAGCTGCTCCTCGCAGACGATCGGCACCTCGTCGCGGGTAGGCGTCCGGTCGTAGCGCACGAGCAGGTCGGCCAGCCGCACCTCGAGGTAGGCCGGCGGGGTGGCGTGCGCGCCGGAGGCGGCGACGACGAACGGCTCCTTGCTCTTCGACTTCTCGGCGACCTGCACGAAGTCGCCGGGCTCGAGCCGGTAGGAGGGCCGGTCGACCCGCGTGCCGTTGACCAGGACGTGCTGGTGGGTGACGAACTGGCGCGCCTGGTAGATGGTGCGGGCGAAGCCGGCCCGCAGCACCGTGGCGTCCAGGCGGGACTCGAGGTCCTGGAT
>DASQNB010000159.1:0-1612 GCA_035645175.1 Geodermatophilus sp. | reverse complement strand
GAGGGCGTCGACCTGACCGGCCGCGCCATCACCATCGACGTCGACCTCGGCGCCGGTGACCAGACCGCCACCGTCTGGACCAACGACCTGTCCATCGCCTACGTCCACGAGAACTCGGCCTACTCCACATGAGCATCGACTCCGCCCCCACCCCCACCGACGCAGCCCAGGACCCCACGCCGCCCGACGTGCGGGTCGACGACCGCGCACCCGCCGGGCCGGTCGAGGAGGTCTCGATCGAGCTCCGGGTCGACGAGGCGCCGCCCCGCCGGCGGATCGGCAGCAGCCGGGTCATGCGCACCCACGACCCCGAGGGCGACCAGCTCAAGGCCTCCGTGCTCACCGGGGCGCTGCCGTGGCTCAAGGAGTTCCACGGCCGGGTGATCGTGGTCAAGTACGGCGGGCACGCGATGGTCGACGAGGAGTGCCGCCGCGCGTTCGCCGAGGACATGGTCTTCCTGCGGACCTGCGGCATCCTGCCCGTCGTCGTGCACGGCGGCGGCCCGCAGATCACCGGCATGCTCGACCGGCTCGGCATCAAGAGCGAGTTCCGCGGCGGGCTGCGGGTGACCACCGAGGAGAGCATCGAGGTCGTCCGCATGGTGCTCACCGGCCAGGTCGGCCCCGAGGTGGTCAACCTGATCAACCAGCACGGCCACTTCGCCGTCGGGCTGTCCGGGGAGGACGGCGGCCTGTTCACCGCCGAGCGCACCACCGCGGTGGTGGACGGCGAGGAGGTCGACATCGGCCTGGTCGGCGACGTGGCCGACGTGGACCCGACGACGGTCGAGGCGCTGATCGAGGCCGGCCGGATCCCCGTGGTGTCCACGGTCGCGCCCGACCCCAACGGGGAGGTGCACAACCTCAACGCCGACACCGCGGCCGCGGCCCTGGCGGTGGCGCTGAACGCGGTGAAGCTGGTCGTCCTCACCGACGTCGAGGGCCTCTACGCCGACTGGCCGGACCAGGAGTCCCTCGTGCAGAAGATCGACACCCGCGAGCTCGCCGAGATCCTCCCGACGCTGCACTCCGGGATGATCCCCAAGATGGCCGCCTGCCTGCGGGCGGTCGAGGGCGGCGTCTCCCGGGCCACCGTGATCGACGGGCGGCTGCCGCACGCGCTGCTCCTGGAGACCTTCACCACCGAGGGCACCGGCACGATGGTCCTGCCCGCCGTCGACCCCGACGCCCCGGCGCCGGCCGGCAACGAGGAGCCCGCGCCGTGACCGGACAGCGGACCGCCGAGCTGACCGGCCGCTGGTCGGCGGTGATGATGAACAACTACCGCACCCCGCCGGTGGCCCTGGCCCGCGGTGCGGGGGCGACGGTGTGGGACGTGGACGGCCGCGAGTACACCGACCTGCTGGGTGGCATCGCGACGACGATCCTGGGGCACGCGCACCCGCGGGTGGTGGAGGCGATCACCGCCCAGGCGGCCACGCTGGGGCACGTGTCGAACCTGGCCATGCACGAGCCGGGTGTGCTGCTGGCGGAGCGGTTGCTGGAGCTGGCCGGGCGGCCGGGGCGGGTGTTCTTCTGCAACTCCGGGGCGGAGGCCAACGAGGCGGCGTTCAAGCTGTCCCGCCTCACCGGGCGCACCCGGGTGGTCACC
>DASQNB010000158.1:0-1681 GCA_035645175.1 Geodermatophilus sp. | reverse complement strand
GTACGTTCTCGGAGAAGCGATTGCCCAAGACATCCGCGCGGCCGCACGCACGGGCGTACGCGACCCCCGCCCCACGGTGCGGACGGCGCGTCTCGGACTCGTTGTTGGCACCGTTGTCCTCTGGCTAGTCATAGCCATCCTGGCCTGGCGGGGCTTGTTGCCTGAAGCGCAGAGCCAGCGGCCCTGAGGTTCACAGTCCGTCGGTCTGATCAACTCCTCGGGACCCTCAGCACGCGGTCGTAGCCGCGTACGGACAGCGCGCCGCGCTCCAGGGCCCGCTCCACCAGCCGCAGCGCCGGCCGCGGCGGGGACCACCGCTCCCGCAGCAGCCGGCCCGGCACCTGGCTGTTGACGTCCAGGCCCGTCCCGGACAGCCGCGCCGCCGCGGCCGCCCGGGCCTGCGCGACCCGGCCGGCGACGGCGGCCGTCGGCTCGGGCGCCGTCCCGGCCTCCAGCCAGGCGGCGCGGGTGACCGCCGGGAGGTCGACCCGCAGGTCGATCCGGTCCAGCAGCGGCCCCGACAACCGGGACTGGTAGCGCCGTCGCTCCAGTGGGCTGCAGGTGCAGGCGGCGTCTCCTGCGGCGCTGGCGCACGGGCATGGGTTGGCTGCCAGCACCAGCTGTGCGCGGCACGGGAAGGTGGCCGCTCCGCCGGCGCGGGAGATGGTCACCGACCCGCGCTCCAGCGGCTGGCGCAGCGTGTCGAGCACCGCCCGCGGGAACTCCGGGGCCTCGTCGAGGAAGAGCACGCCGCGGTGGGCCCGGCACAGGGCGCCGGGGCGGATCAGCCCCGACCCGCCACCGACCAGGGCGGCCATCGTGGCCGAGTGGTGCGGGGACTCGAAGGTCGGGCGGGTCACCAGCGGGGAGTCCGGCGGCAGCGTGCCTGCGACCGAGTGGATGGCGGTGACCTCGAGCGCGGCCTGCTCGTCCAGCGCCGGCAGCAGGCCGGGCAGCCGCTCGGCGAGCATCGTCTTGCCCGCCCCCGGCGGACCGCTGAGGAACAGGTGGTGCCCGCCGGCGGCGGCGACCTCGACCGCGCGGCGGCCGATCGGCTGGCCGACGACGTCCCCGAGGTCGGGCCCGGGCGGCGCCGGCGGCAGGGCCGGCCGGGTGTGCCGGGGCAGCCGGCTCCGGCCCTCCAGGTGCGCGACGACCTCCGCCAGCGTGCCGGCGGCGAGCACCTCGGCGCCCTCGACCAGGGCCGCCTCCCCGGCGTTGCCCGCGGGCACCACGACGGTGCGGTGACCGGCCCGGGCGGCGGCGAGCACGGCGGGCAGCACCCCGCGGACGGCGCGCACCGACCCGTCGAGCCCCAGCTCCCCGAGGAGCACCAGCCCGGCGACCGAGTCGGCCGGGACGGCGCCGTCGGCCGCGAGCACCGCGGCGGCCAGCGCCAGGTCGAACCCGCTGCCCTGCTTGGGCATCGACGCCGGGGACAGCCCGATGGTGATCCGGCGCAGCGGCCACCTGCCGCCGGCGTTGACCACCGCCGCCCGCACCCGGTCCACCGACTGGCGGACGACGGCGTCGGGCAGCCCGACGAGCACCACGCCGGGCACGCCGGCCGACAGGTCCACCTCGACGTCGACCATCGCGCCGTGCACGCCGGCCAGACCCACCGACCAGGTCCGCGCCAGCGTCACGAGAACGCCGCCCGCAGGTGGGTGACCAGCGCGGG
>DASQNB010000157.1:0-1520 GCA_035645175.1 Geodermatophilus sp. | reverse complement strand
CACGAGGCGACCGTCTCCCGGGTCAGCGACGACCAGCTCTTCTACCTGATGAGCCGCGGTCTGTCCGAGGACGAGGCGATGGCGATGGTGGTCCGCGGGTTCGTCGAGCCGATCGCCCGCGAGCTCCCCATGGAGTACGCCCTCGAGCTGAACCGCCTGATCGAGCTGCAGATGGAAGGTGCCGTCGGCTGATGTCGGCAGAGAACAGCCCCGCCAACACCACCGGCCTCACCACCGAGTCGGCCACGCTCGCCGGCGAGCTCTTCGCCGAGGGCGTGGGCGCCCAAGCCGGCCCGCCCACCACCCCGGCCGCCGGCACCGGCACTGCCGGTCAGGCCGCGCCGGGTGCGCACTCGCACGGCGGGCCGGCCCCGACCGGCTCGCCGGCCGAGCGGTTCACCTCGACCGACCCGGACGCCTTCGGCGTGCCGACCGGCCGCGAGGAGACGTGGCGCTTCACCCCGATGAAGCGCATCCGGCCGCTGCTCGACGGCGCTCCGTCGGACGCGCACCTGGAGTGGGACACCGACCTGCCCGAGGGCGTCGAGCTGACCAGCGTCGAGGCCGACGACCCGCTGCTCAAGGGCCTGCCCGACCCGGTCGACCGGCTCGCCGCCCTCGCCCGGCAGCGCAGCGGGGGTGCGGCCGTCGTCCGCGTGCCGGCCGAGGCCCAGCTGGACCGCCCGGTCACGCTGCGGCTGTCGGGCACCGGCTCCGAGGACGTCGTCTGGGGCCAGCTCGTCGTCGAGGTCGGCGCGTTCGCCAGGGCGACCGTCGTCCTCGACCACGTGGGGCTGGCCCGGTACGCCGGCGGCGTCGCCGTCCTGGTCGGGGACGGCGCGCAGGTCACCGTCGTGTCGGTCCAGGACTGGGCGCCCGGCGCGGTCCACGCCGGTCAGTTCGACGCCGTCGTCGGCCGCGACGCCACCTTCAGCCAGGTCGTGGTCACCCTCGGCGGCGACCTGGTCCGGCTGGTCAGCAACGTCTCCTACGCCGGTCCCGGCGGGACGGCGGAGCTCTTCGGCGTCTACTTCTCCGACGAGACCCAGCACCAGGAGCACCGGCTGTGGGTCGACCACGCGGTGCCCAACTGCACCAGCAACGTGCTGTACAAGGGCGCGCTGCAGGGCGAGGGCGCGCGCACGGTCTGGATCGGCGACGTCCGCATCCGGCCGCAGGCGACCGGCACCGACACCTACGAGCTCAACCGCAACCTGGTGCTCACCGATGGCGCCCGCGCCGACTCGGTGCCCAACCTGGAGATCGAGACCGGTGAGATCGTCGGCGCCGGCCACGCCAGCGCCACCGGCCGGTTCGACGACGAGCAGCTGTTCTACCTCTGCTCGCGGGGCATCGACGCCGAGACCGCGCGCCGCCTGGTCGTCCGCGGCTTCTTCGCCGACGTCGTCCAGCGCATCGGCATCGACGCGCTGCAGGACCGGCTGATGAGCACCATCGAGACCCGTCTCGGTGCGCTGCCGGGCCTGGACGAGCAGCCGGTCGAGGTGGCCTGACCCATG
>DASQNB010000156.1:0-3600 GCA_035645175.1 Geodermatophilus sp. | reverse complement strand
TTGTCCACTGTTCGCCGGGCGTGTCGAGGTGTGCAGCGAGAAGTGACGAACGCCCCGGGACGATTGGGGCTGCTGTGGCGGGGCGCTTACACCGGGCGGAGTTGACGCCTCCGCAACGACACGCGTGTAATTCCCGCGGTGTCAACGAGTGCCGAGCGGCCCGGGAACGTCCCGTGGAGCGCACATCGGGACGGCAGCGAGAGGGGACGCATCGTCATGGCAGAGGTCTCGTGGTTGAGCGACTACGTGAACGCGTCGGAACGGACTGCCGACGGCGGCCCGGGAGGTCAGGGCTTCGCCGGCCTGTGGAGCACGGGCCTGGAGGCGGAGGCCCAGTCCTGGCAGGAGCGCGCGCTGTGCGCCGAGACCGACCCCGAGGCGTTCTTCCCCGAGAAGGGCGGCTCGACCCGCGAGGCGAAGAAGATCTGCACCGGCTGCGAGGTCAAGGCCGAGTGCCTCGAGTACGCGCTGGCCAACGACGAGCGCTTCGGCATCTGGGGCGGGCTCTCCGAGCGTGAGCGCCGCCGGCTGCGCCGCCGCGCGGGCTGAAGAGGACCCCCCTGCCCCCCCACCGCTCGTAGCAGGACCCTCTCCCCGAGCCCTTCGTCGAAGGACCTCCTCCTCCCCACCCCTCGTAGAAGGACCCCGTCCTCCCCACCCTTCGCAGGCTCAGGGCGGGGCCCGGGACGGGGCCGGCGGTGCCCTGGAGGAGGCCGACGCCGGGAGAGGGCCGGGGACCCTGCAGGGGGCCGCGCCGCACACAGTGCCGTGTGACACCGGTTCCGAGCTGTTCCCACAGCCGCCGACGGACCCCGTCGGCGGCTGTGGTGTTCTCCGGGGCGTGACGGTGCAGGACGTGCGCGTGGTGACCGGCCGGGCCGGCGTGGTGCGCGAGCTGCGTGCGGCCGGCCCGCTGCTGGCCGCGCTGCGCGCACCGGTGACCGCCCGAGGACCCTGGCTGACCGCGGCGCTGGCCCTCGACGCCACTGGCAGGAGTCCCCGTCCGAGGCCGGTCGCGGTCGTCGTCGACGCACCCGGCGGCACCAGGGCGCCGCGGGCGCTGGCCACGCTGGCCCTGCGCGGCGGCCCGCGGCTCACCGCCACGCTGCTCGGCGACGGGCTGCCGGTGCCCGCCGGCGCGGCCCCGGCCCGCCTGCCGACCCAGGACGACGAGGCCGCCGAGCGTCTGGCCACCGGTGTGTTGGGCGTGCTGGACCGCGTGCGCCGGCCCTGGACGCTGCGGCTGGCCGGGCTGCCTCTGGGCGACCCCACGCTGCGGGCGATCGGCCGGCTGCGGCCCGAGGCCGCGTTCGCCAACGCCCGCAGCGCCCGCCTGGTCGACACCCTCGACGAGGCCGGCCCCGTGCACCGCACCCGGGACCCGGCCGAGCTGGAGCAGGGGCTGGGCGCGCTGCTGGCCCGCGAGCCCGACCGCCGGGCCCGCACCGCGCTGCGCACGACCGCCCGGCTGCACGCCGCGATCGGTCAGGTCGAGCTGGCGACGGTCGTGGACGCCGACCGGCTGCGGGCCGGTCTGCTCACCCTCGTCGACGGCCCGGACCGGTGGCCGTGGTGGGGGACCTCCGACACCGGCCTGCGCACCGAGATGGGCGCGCCGCTGGTCACGCTGACGCTGCGCGGCGGAGGGCCGGCGGCCTCGCTCAGCCGGCGGTGACACCGGCCGGCTTCCGCACCCCGGTCCGCTCCTCGCTCGTTCCTCGCTGCGATGCTCCCGAGGCTGTCAGCCGGCGTACCGCACGGCGTTGAGCCCCGGCACGTCGACGCTGGCGGCCCGGTCGGTGCCGAGGAACAGCGTGCCCGCGGCAGGCGCCGCGCCGTCCCGCACCGGCCCGGCGGGGGAGACGGTGACGGTCAGGTCGTACACCCGGCCGGTGTAGGCCGGTGCGGTGCCGATCGGCCGGGTGTAGGTCGGGAAGCGGCCGGTCAGCCGGAGGTCGCGGCCCTCGCGCGTCACGGACAGGGCCGGGGAGGGCAGGTCGGCGTACTCGGTCCGCGACCGCACGCAGCCCGCGGCGGCCGGGTCGGCGGGCGGCTCCACGGTCAGGCAGTTCCAGGTCGGCAGCCGCAGGTGCGCCAGCGCCGTCCCGCCGTCCCCGGCCGCCGTGATGCTCACCGACGGGTGGGCCACCGTCGTCCCCACCGCGTGCCGCTCGACGACGATGCCGCCGAAGGTCAGCCGGGCCACGACGCCGTCGTCGCCCAGCGGCACCGACCGTTCGGCCAGCGTGCCCGCGCCGCTCTCGCCGGGCAGCGGGTCCGCCGGCACGACGGGCAGCCCCGAAGGCGGGGCGGTGGGGGGAGCCGGGCCGTCCCACGGGGACGGCGCCACCGTGCCGGGCGCCGGCTGCGCGGGCTGGTCGTCGCCGTCGCCGGTGGCGCCCGCCACCCCGGCCAGCGCGGCGACGAGGAGCAGGGCCGCGGCGGCCATCCCGGCCACGGCGCGGCGGCTGCCGTCCGGGGGTGCGGGGGTCTCCTCCCCGGCGTCCGCCCCGGGCTCGGCGGGCGGTGGCGGGGGGACGGCGGGCGTGCCCGGCGGTGCCTCGAGGAAGCCCGGGAGGTCGTCGACCGGCCAGCGCGGCGCCGGGTGCACGGGGCGCGGCTCCCGCGGTGCGACGGAGGCGGGGGAGGGCCGCCCACGTCCCGTCAGCGCGGCCGCGGTCAGGCCCGCGCACCCGAGCAGCGCCAGGACCAGCACGACCCACGGGAGCGCGGCCGGCGCGGAGGAGTCCATCGCCGCAGAGCATCGCAGCCGCTCGCGGCCCCCTCCCCGGCCCCGCCCCGAGCCTGCGAGGTGGCCCTCCTGCAGGGCCCCGCTGAGAGCCTGCGAGCGGTGGGGGGCAGGGGGTCCTCACCCGGTGGGGTCGATCTCCTCCGGATCGCGCCCCAGCAGCACGGCGACCTGGTCGACGACGACGTCGCGCACCAGGTCGGCGAGGTCGTCGCGGTCGTGCGCGCGCAGCTCCAGCGGCCGCCGGTAGACGACGATCCGCGGCGGCACCTCCCGCGTGCCGTCCCGGTGCGCGGGCAGGACGCGGGCCAGCGGCACGCTGCCGTCGTCGAGCACGTCGGCGTCGAGCACCACCTCGTCGGGGCTGGTGTGCTCCACCCAGGGCACGTCCTCGACGGCGAACTCGACGCCGGCCAGCTCCTTCTCCCACCGCCGTTCGAGGTCCTCCACCGCGTCGAGGACGAGGTCGTCGAACTGCTCGGCGCGGCTGCGGGCCAGCGGGACGCCGTTGGGGACCAGGCGCCCGCGCAACCCCCGGCCGTGCCGGTCGCGGCGGGATCGGGCGGGTCGGCTCATGACGGGTGCGAGCGTACGGCCGCGGGGATCGGGGGCGCGCCCGGTGCGCGGCGCGGCCGACCGCCCGGCGGGGCCCACGGGGCGATCGTGCAGGATGGGACTGCTGCTCCCTCACCCGCACCGAAACGCGGTGTGCCTGATGCCAACGACCCGGGTACGCGGCTACTGTGTCGTCCGTGAGGAACCGGTGGTGAGGCAGTCACGTCGCTGCTCGCGCAGCGGCTGCGCGCAACCGGCGGCAGCGACCTTGACCTACGTGTACGCGGAGTCGACCG
>DASQNB010000155.1:0-9097 GCA_035645175.1 Geodermatophilus sp. | reverse complement strand
CCTGTTCGTCGTCCTGTTCCAGACGATCGGCTTCGTCATCCCGGCGTTCCTGCTGCTGTTCGCCTGGCTGCGCCTCCTCGCCGGCGAGTCCTGGCGGATGGCGCTGGTCCTCGCTGTGGCCGGGGCCCTCGTCCTGCACCTGGTCTTCGTGGTCGCACTCGGCGTGCCGTTCCCCGCGGGCCCCGTCGACCAGCTGCTGGGGGCGTGACGGTGGGCATCTTCGACGGCATCCTCCAGGGCTTCGCGGTCGCCCTCGACCCCATCAACCTGCTCTACGTCTTCGCCGGCGTGCTGATCGGCACCGTCATCGGCGTGCTGCCCGGTCTGGGCCCCACCGCCACCATCGCGCTGCTGCTGCCGCTGACCTACACCATCGAGCCGGCGACCGCGGTGATCCTGCTGGCCGGCATCTACTACGGCTCGATGTACGGCGGGACGATCACCTCGGTGCTGCTGCGCCTCCCGGGCGAGGCGGCCTCGGTCGTCACCACCTTCGACGGCTACCAGATGGCCAGGCAGGGCCGGGCCGGGCCGGCGCTGGGCATCGCCGCCGTCGGCTCGTTCGTCGGCGGCATCCTGTCGGTCCTCGGCCTGATGCTGCTCGCGCCGCCGCTGGCCGACCTGGCGGTCTCCTTCGGCCCGCCGGAGTACGTCGCGCTGACCGCCCTGGGCATCCTGCTGGTCACCTACCTCGGCAGCGGGACACCGCTGAAGAGCCTGTCGATGGCGGCACTGGGCCTGCTGCTGGCCACCATGGGGCAGGACCCCATCACCGGCACGACCCGGTTCACGTTCGGCTCGGTCGCCCTCTTCGACGGGCTGGACTTCGTCGCGGTGGCCATGGGCCTGTTCGGGGTGGGGGAGATCCTGCACAGCCTGGAGCGCACGGACAAGGTGCAGGCGGTCACCCGCAAGATCAAGCACATCTGGCCCACGCGCGAGGACTTCCGGAACTCCTCCGGGGCCATCGCCCGCGGCTCGGTGCTCGGCTTCGTCATCGGCGTGCTGCCCGGCGGCGGAGGGGTGATCTCCTCGCTGGCCTCCTACGCGTTGGAGAAACGCCGCGCCAAGGACCCCAGTCGCTTCGGCAGGGGCGCCATCGAGGGCGTGGCCGGGCCCGAGACGGCGAACAACGCCTCCTCCACCTCGGCGTTCATCCCGCTGCTGACCCTCGGCATCCCGGCCAACGTGGTGCTGGCGCTGATCTTCGGCGCCCTGCTGGTGCAGGGGGTGACCCCGGGGCCGCAGCTGATCACCGAGGAGCCGGAGATCTTCTGGGGCGTCATCGCCTCGATGGTCGTCGGCAACGTGATGCTGCTGGCCCTGAACATCCCGCTGGTCGGGGTCTTCGTGCAGCTGCTCCGGGTACGGGCCGGCGTCCTCGCCGCCTTCGCGCTGGTGGTGACCATGGCCGGCGTCTTCTCCGTCAACAACGACTCGTTCGACATGTGGGTCGTGCTGCTCTTCGGCGTCATCGGCTGGCTGATGAAGAAGACCGGCTTCGAGCCCGGTCCGCTGGTTCTCGCCTTCGTGCTCGGCGAGATCATGGAGCGGGCGTTCCGGCAGTCGATGTTGCTGTCCGGTGGCAGCCTCGACATCTTCGTGACCCGACCCCTGTCCGGTGGCCTGCTGGCCGTCATGGCCGCCGTGGTCGTCCTCAGCCTCGTCATGGCCCGGCGACGGCGTGCCGCCTTCCGGCACGTCGACCCCGAGGACGAGTCCGGCGCCGAGGGCGACTCCGGCCCCGTCGAGGGCGAGCCCGGCCTCGGCGCCGAGCCGGCCCGCACCACCGGGTCCACCCCTGGCAGCGCGCCGGCCCCCGGCCGCGACACCCGCCACACCTCCGACACCGACGTCCCGTCCACCCCTGGAGACCGATGAGATCCCCGCGCGTCCTCGCCGCCCTGCTGGCCACCACCACCGCCGTCCTCGCCGGCTGCGCCGAGGACCCGGGTTCCGTCGCCGCCGCCGACTACCCCTCGGAGGACATCCGGCTCCTGGTGCCCTACACCGCGGGCGGCCCGACCGACATCGCGGCGCGGGCGGTCGGTGCGCACCTGGAGGAGGAGCTCGGCCGGCCGGTCGTGGTCGAGAACCTGCCCGGGGCCTCCGGTGCCACCGCATACGTCGCGATGCTCTCCGCCGAGCCCGACGGCCACACGCTGTCGATGACGGCGCTGCCGACGGCGGTGCTGAACTACCTGTCCAACGACGTGGGCTACACCCGCGAGGACTTTGCACCGGTCGGCGTGGTCACCCAGGTGCCCTCGGGCATCGTCGTGCCCGCCGACTCCCCGTACCAGGACGCGGAGTCGCTGTTCGAGGCCGCGCGGCAGGACCCCGAGTCGATCACCGTCGGGACGCCGGGCGCCACCAACACCCACGCCGCCGAGAGCCGGCGGATCACCGAGCTGTACGGCATCCCCCTGACCGTCGTCCCCTTCGAGGGCAACTCCGAGGTGCAGACGGCGCTGCGGGGCGGCAACGTCTCCGCGGGCTTCGTCAACCTCTCGCAGGACATGCTGCCGGCGATCGAGTCCGGCGACCTGCGGGTGCTCGCTGTCGGCACCGAGGAGCGGCTGCCCTACGCCGACGCGCCGACCTTCGTCGAGCTGGACTACCCGGAGCTGACCCAGAGCACGACGACGTTCGGCGTCATCGCACCAGCCGGGACGCCCGAGGAGGTCGTCACGACCCTCGAGGACGCCCTGCGCAGCGCGAGTGAGGACGAGGCCGTCGTCGAGGCCCTGGACCCGCGGTACGTGCCGGAGGAATTCCTGGGCAGCGAGGCGCTGGGCGACCTGTTCGTCGAGACGGAGGAGACCTTCCGCGATGTCGTCGGCGACTGAGGCGACGCAGGTCGCCGCCGACGCCGCTCGCGCGACGGGCGCCGGCCACCTGGTCGCCGCTCTGCAGGACCTCGGCGTGGAGACGGTGTTCGGGCTGCCCGGCGTGCACAACCTCGCGGTCTGGGAGGCCGCCGCGGCGGCCGGGCTGCGCGTGGTCGGCGTCCGGCACGAGCAGGCCGCCGTGTACGCCGCCGACGGGTACGCCCGCGCGACCGGCCGGCTGGGCGTGGCCGTGGTGACCACGGGCCCCGGAGCGGCGAACACGCTCGGCGCCACGGGCGAGGCGATGGCCTCGGGGGCGCCGGTGCTCGTGGTCGCCACCGACATCCCGTCGACACTGCGGCGTCCGGGCGTGTACCGCGGCGTCCTGCACGAGACCCGCGATCAGGCGGCGATGTTCGCCCCGGTCACCAAGGACACCGTGGTCACCACGGCGGCCGGGGAGTCGTACACGGACACCGTGCGCGCCGGAGCGGTCGCGCTGCGGCCGGCCACCGGGCCGGTCTACCTCGGCGTGCCCACCGACCTCCTCGGTGCACCGGCGGGCGGCGTGGCCCGCGCTCCGGTGCCGCCGGTCCCTGAACTGCCGGTGGACGGCGACGACCTGGCCCGCGCCCGGGAGCTGCTCGCCGGGGCCCGCCGGCCGCTGGTGTGGGCCGGCGGCGGGGCGCTGCGGTCGGGGGCCGGGGAGCTCGTCGGCGAGCTGGCCCGCCGCCTGGCCGCTCCCGTGGTCACCACCTTCGGCGGGCGCGGCCTGCTGCCACCGGACCACCCCTGCCTGGTGCCCGGCCCGCCGCACGTCCCCGCGGTCGGCCGGCTCTGGGACGAGGCGGACCTGGTGGTGTCCCTCGGCAGCGACCTCGACGGCATCAACACGCAGAACTGGGCGATGCCGCGCCCGCCGGCGCTGCTCGCGGTCAACGTCGACCCCGCCGACGCGGCGAAGAACTACCCGGCCGACGTCACCGTGGCCGGCGACGTGTCGGCCGTCCTCGGCGCCCTGCTCGACGGCCTGCCGCAGCGCGACGGCCTCCCGGCCCTCCGGGAGACCACCGGCGCGCTGGCCGCCGAGGTGCGGGCGCTGGTGCGCGCGGACGAACCCCAGGCCGAGGGGCTGCTCGACGCGATCGACGCGGTGTCCGACCGGACGGGCGTGCTGCTCGCGGACATGTGCATCGCCGGCTACTGGGCCGCCGCCTTCTCCCGGGTGCCCGGGCCGCGGCGGCTGGCCTTCCCGCTGGGCTGGGGGACGCTCGGCTACGCCTTCCCGGCCGCGATCGGGGCCGCACTCGCCGGTCGGGGCCGCGCCCTGGCCCTGATCGGGGACGGCGGCTTCCTGTTCGCCTGCGGGGAGCTGGCCACCCTCGTCCAGGAGCAGCTGCCGGTCACCACCGTCATCGTCGACGACGGCGGGTACGGGATGCTGCGGTTCGACCAGGTGTACTCCGGCGTCCCGACCCGGGGGGTGGACCTGGCCACCCCCGACTTCGTCGCCCTCGCCCGGTCCTTCGGCGTCCCGGCCCGGGCGGTGGACGGCTTCGGCGAGGAGTTCGCGGCCGCGCTGGCCGACAGCATGGCCGCCAGCGGCCCGGACCTCCTCGTGGTGCAGGCGGCGCTCACCCCGCCGCCGTCCACCTCGCCCCGCTGGTACCGGCGCCGGCAGGCGGCACCGTGATCGACAAGCGGGTGGCCACGCTGGCCGAGGCCGTCGCGGACGTCGCCGACGGCGCGACCGTGCTCGTCGGGGGCTTCGGCAACTCCGGCGTCCCGGTCGAGCTGGTGCACGCCCTGCTGGAGCAGGGGGCCCGGGACCTCACGGTGGTGACCAACAACGCCGGCAGCGGCGAGACCGACATCGCGGCACTGATCCGCGAGCGGCGGGTCCGCCGGATCATCTGCTCCTATCCGCGATCGGCGGGCTCGGTGTGGTTCGAGCAGTTCTGGCACGCGGGCGAGATCGAGCTGGAGCTGGTTCCGCAGGGCACCCTCAGCGAGCGGATGCGCGCGGCCGGGGCCGGCCTCGGCGGCTTCTTCACGCCGACCGGTGCTGACTCGCTGCTCGCCGAGGGCAAGGAGGTGCGGGTCCTCGACGGCCGCCGGCAGGTCTTCGAACGGCCCCTGCCCGCCGATGTCGCGCTGGTCAAGGCCGACCGCGCCGACCGCTGGGGCAACCTCACCTACCGCACGGCGGCCCGGAACTTCGGCCCGACGATGGCGACGGCGGCCGCGCTCACCGTCGTCCAGGTGCGGGAGTTCGTCGAGCTGGGGGCGCTGGACCCCGAGGCCGTCGTGACCCCCGGCATCTTCGTCGACCGCGTGGTGCAGGTGGTCGTGTGACCGAGCTCGCGAGGTCACGCATGGGCAGAGCACCCCTGGGCACGTGGCCGACGAGCGCCGGCGAGGAGGACGCGTGACCCGCCCCCTGTCGTCGATCGACATCGCCCGCCGGGTCGCCCGCGACATCCCCGACGGCTCCTACGTCAACCTCGGGATCGGTCTGCCCACGCTGGTGGCCGACGTGGTGGGGCCGGGCAAGGAGATCATCTACCACAGCGAGAACGGCATCCTCGGGATGGGACCGGCGCCGACCCCGGGCGAGGAGGACCCCGAGCTGATCAACGCGGGCAAGCAGCCGGTGACCCTGCTGCCGGGGGGCTCCTTCTTCCACCACACCGATGCGTTCGTGATGATGCGCGGCGGCCACCTGGACGTGTCCGTGCTGGGCGCCTTCCAGGTGTCCGAGGCCGGCGATCTGGCCAACTGGGCCACCGACGAGGCCGCGTTGCCGCCGGCCGTGGGCGGGGCGATGGACCTGGCCGTGGGCGCGAAGCGGGTCCTCGTCGTGACCACCCACACCACGCGCGACGGTCGGCCCAAGCTCCTGTCCCGCTGCACCTACCCGCTGACCGCCGCGGCCGTCGTGGACCGGGTCTACACCGACCTCGCCGTCCTCGACGTCTGCCCCGAGGGCTTCGTCGTCCGGGAGGTCGCGCCCGGCGTCACGCCCGACGCGCTGCAGGCGGTGACCGGCGCCCGGCTGCGCTTCGCGCCAGACCTGACCGTCGTCCACGCCGACTGACCCACTCGACGTACCTGGAGGAAACGATGCCCCGTCCCGTCCGGACCGTCGCCGCCCTGGCCGCCCTCGGCCTGCTGGCCGCCTGCGCGGAGGAGGGGGGCGGCGCGGCCGGTGACCCGGTCGCCTACCCGAGCGAGGAGATACGGCTGCTCGTCCCGTACGGGGCCGGCGGTCCGACCGACCTGACCGCCCGCGCCTACGGCGCCTCCCTGGAGGAGCAGCTGGGCCAGACCGTGGTCGTCGAGAACCTGCCCGGCGGGTCCGGCGCGAGCGCGACCCAGGAGCTGATCGCCGCCGAGCCCGACGGGCACACCCTGTCGCTGGTGACCGCGGGCACGCTGGTCCTCACACCCCTGGCCAACGAGGTGGGTTACAGCAAGGACGACGTCACGCCGATCGGGGTCATGGCCGAGGTGCCCTCCGTGCTGGCGGTCGGGAGCGGCTCCCCGTACCAGTCCGCCGCGGACTTCTTCACCGCCGCCGAGCAGCAGCCGGGCGTCATCACCGTCGGCGTCCCGGGGGCCTCGACCCCGCAGGGCATCGAGCTGCAGCGGCTGCGCGAGGAGTACGGCGTCGAGGTGACGGCGGTGCCGTTCAACGGCAACGCGGAGATGACGACGGCCCTGCTCGGCGAGAACGTCGACGCCGTCCTCATCAACGCCTCCTCCGACGTCACCGCGAACATCGACGGCGGGCAGTTCCGGCCGCTGGCGGTCTCCTCGGAGGAGCGGCTGTCCTGGCTGCCGGACACGCCCACCCTGGTCGAGTCGGGCTTCCCGGAGCTGACGCTGTCCGGGTCGACGTTCGGCCTGGCCGGCCCGGCCGGGATGCCCGAGGAGGTCGTCACCGTCCTCGAGGACGCGCTGCGCACCGCACATGACGACCCCGAGGTCGTCGAGCAGGTCGGGGAGGAGTACATCGACGAGGAGTTCCGCGGCGCCGACGAGCTGCAGGAGGTCCTGGACCGCACCCAGGAGGTGTACGAACCGCTCCTCGGCAGCTGATCCGTTGACTCTCCAGCGGCTGGAGGGTGCACCGTCGACGGCGTGACCGGGACGGCGCTGACGATCGGCGAGCTGGCCGCGCGGCTCGGCGTCCCCGTGCGGACCGTGCGCTTCTGGTCCGACGAGGGCCTGGTCGACCCGCCGGCCCGCTCGGCCGGGGGCTACCGGCTCTACGACGCGGACGCGGTGGCCCGGCTGGACCTGGTGCGCACGCTGCGCGAGCTGGGCCTGGGGCTGCCGGCGATCCGGGAGCTGCTGGCCCGGCGGCGCACGGTGGCCGAGGTGGCCGCCGAGCACGTGCGCGCGCTGGACGCCGAGATCCGGCTGCTGCGGCTGCGCCGCACCCTGCTGCGGTTCGTGGCCGCGGCGGGCACGACGACGGAGGAGATGGGCATCGTGCACGAGCTGGCGACACAGTCGGCCCGCGAGCGGCAGCAGCTGATCGACGGGTTCGTCGCCCGGGCGTTCGAGGGGGTGCCCGAGGACGCGCCCGGTGCCGGCATCGCCGCCGGCATGCGCACCCTGCCCGCCGAGTTGCCCGAGGACCCGACGCCCGAGCAGGTCGGCGCCTGGCTGGAGCTGGCCCGGCTGGCGGCCGACCCGGCGTTCGCCGACCGGGTGCGCGAGATGGCGCTCGCCGGCGCCGGGGCGACGCCGGAGGAGCCGGACGCGCTGGGCGCCGACGCCGGCCGCATGGTGTCGCTGGGCCGGGAGGCGCTGGCGTCCTCCGTCGTGCCCGGCAGCCCGGCGGCCGAGGCGCTGGCCGTCGAGTGGCTGGGAGAGGGCACCGGGCGCCGGCAGCAGCTCGCCGACCGGCTGGCCACGTTCACCGACGCCCGCGTCGAGCGCTACTGGCAGCTGCTCGGCGTCCTCAACGGCTGGCCTCCGTTCGAGCCGTCGGTGCCGGCCGTCGACTGGTGGGTCGCCGCGCTCCGCGCCCGGTGACCCGCGCTGCGCGCGGCACACTGACCGGGTGGCCGCCTGGCTGCTGGTCCACCCGCCGCTGCTGGGCCCGGCCGTGCTGCAGCCGCTCGCCGCGGAGCTGCGTCGCCGGGGGAGCGGGGTCGCCGTCCCGGACCTGCGGGGCGCGGTGGAGACCGCGCCCGGCTGGCCGGGGCGCTGGGTCGACGGCGCCGCGGCGGCCGGCCCGGCGGAGGTGGTGGTCGGCTTCTCCGGGGCCGGCATCGCGCTGCCCGCCGTCGCGGCCGCGGTGGGCGCCCGGCGGGTCGTGTGGCTCGACGCCGTCCTGCCGACGGGGACCTGGCCCGACGAGGTCCGCGAGCTGACGGCGCCTCTGGTGCGGAACGGCCGGATCGCCGACTGGACCACCTGGTGGGGGTCCGACGCGATGACCGGACTGGTGCCCGACGGGCGGCTGCGGGCGGCGGTGCTGGCCGAGGGGCACGAGCTGCCGGCCGACTTCTACGACGTCGCCGTCCCGGCGCCTGACCGGTGGCCCGACGACGACGTCCGGTACGTGCACCTGTCGCCGGCCTACGCCGCCGAGGCCGCGGCCGCGCGGGCCCGCGGGTGGACGGTCGTCGGCGACGGCACCGGCGAGCACCTGGACGTGGCGAACGACCCGCGGCGGGTCGCCGACCTGCTGGGCTGACCCGGCTCACCCGTGCGGGTGGGGCGGCCGCGGTCGCCTCAAGGCGCCGACCCCGGGTGCCGAGGACCGACGGGAACGCGCTCCCCGAGGACGGGGACGGGCTCCCCGACGGAAGGCCAGCAGTGGACGACGCACCGGCACGGCCCCCTGCGCTGCGCCTCCGGGCCGTGGTCCTCTCCGGGCTCCTGGCGGCGGCGCTGGCCGTCGCGCACCTCGCCGTCGGGCGGATGGCGCTCGGGGACCGGGAGGAGGTGCTCCTGCACCTGCTGCTCAGCGGCACCGCCGCCGCCGTCGCCGCGGCGTTCGCCGCCCGTCGCGTGCGGCGCACCGAGGCCGACCTGGCCGCGCTCGCCTTCTCCGACGTGCTGACCGGGCTGGCCAACCGGGCGCTGTTCACCGACCGGCTCGAGCTCGCCCTGCGCCGCACCGCGCGCAGCGGCGGGGAGGTGGCCGTCGTCTTCCTCGACCTCGACGGCTTCAAGGCCGTCAACGACAGCCTCGGCCACGCCTCCGGGGACCGGCTCATCCGCGAGGTGGGCCGGCTGCTGGAGTC
>DASQNB010000154.1:0-11340 GCA_035645175.1 Geodermatophilus sp. | reverse complement strand
CCCACCCACCCCGCAAAGGAGCAGTCATGACCTTCCGCCCATTCCGGAACGTGATCGTCTGCCACATGGTCCCCGGCAGTGAGGACAAGGTCGGCCCTGTCTTCGGCAAGTTCGACCCGACCACCCGACCGCAGGACCTCGGCGTCATCGGCCGGATCCTGCTGTCCTACGAGGACCTCTACATCCACGTCATCGAGCGCAAGGAGGACCCGGAGATCTCGGGCCAGCGCCGGGGACTGCCGGCGTTCCAGGAGATCGCCGAGGCCATCGCCCCGTACGTGACGCCGTACCCGAGCTACTGGCAGAACCCGTCCCACTCCGTGGCCAAGCCGTTCTACCAGTGGCTGCCGGAGGGGGACGTGTCCCCCGACCGGGAGCTCACCGTGCTCGTCCAGCGGATGAAGCCCGGCGCCGAGCCGGACATCGCGCGCGTCTTCACCGAGTCCGACGCGGGCGGTCTGCCGATCGAGACGGGCGTGACCGGGCGCTGGCTGTACTCGATCGACGACTGCTTCGTGCACCTGCTGGAGCAGGACAGGACGATGGCCGAGAAGGTGCGGGCGAACCACGAGTCGCACCGGCCCGCCTTCGCGAAGATCATGGAGGACCTCAGCCCGTACGTCAGCCCGTACCGACCGGAGACCTGGCAGAGCCCGAGGGACTCGGTGGCCAAGGTGTTCTACCGCTGGCAGGCCGACGACTGGCACCCCGAGGACTGATCGGGACACGCGGGGGGAGAACCACCATGCAGTCCGAGAAGAGGACGAGGAGCGCACCATGAGCCTGCGGGGTTTTGCCACGCTCAACTTCTGGGCGGACGACGTGGCCGGGGCGGTGGCCTGGTACACGGAGTTCCTGGGGGTGGAGCCCCTGTTCACCCGCCCCGGGGCCGACGGGCGGCTGAGCTACGCCAAGTACCGCGTCGGCGAAGAGGCCGAGCTGGCCATCGGTGACCGCGCCTACGCCCCGCCCGGCACGGCGGTCGAGCCGGGCGGCGCGGTCATGCACTGGCTGGTCGACGACCTGGAGGCCACCCGGGAGCGGCTGATGGCGATGGGCGCGAAGGAGTACGAGCCGCCGACGCCGCACGGACCGGTCGTCACCGCGTCCGTGGTCGACCCCTTCGGCAACCTGTTCGGCCTCGTGCACAACCCGCACATGCTCGCGTCCCGGTTCCACTGACCCGGGACACCCACCCGAGAGGGGCACCGTCGGCCGGTCCGGCCGGCCGGCGGTGCCCCTCCGGCGTGTCGTCGGCGTGTCACCGGGTTGGGCCTGGTCATGAGGCCCACGGCGATTGTCACAGAACGGTCACGGCCCTACGGTCTGGGCGTCCGGACGGTCGTCTCCTCCCCAGCCGGGGAGCCCGCACGGATGCCGCCGAGTCGCACCCAGCCCGTGGGCGCGAGCCGGGGACCCACCTGCACCACCGGGGTGAGTCCCGCTCCCGGACACCCTCCGGGGGCGGGTAGGGCACTCCCAGCCCGAACCCGTCAGCTCACCCGGTAGGCGGCCACGGGAGAACGGAGCACTCCCGCGCCCGGGGCATCGGCGCCCCCGCGCCCACAGGTCTGGGACCGTCGCGTTCCCGCCTGTCCCCACCAGGAACCAGCCGTCGCACGGCACCTCCTCCCCGTCGCCCGACGGATCCAGCCGGACCGAGCCCGCCGTCCGGCCGGTGCCGCACGCCCGGCTGCCGACCCTGCACGTCCAGGCCTCGTGCCGCAGCTCATCCCGTACGACCTGCCACCGGCGCCCGTCGGCCATCGACGCGTGCCCCCGCGATCGCACCCCAGGAGAACTGCCCGATGCACGCATCCAGCCAGACCGCCCGCCGCACCCTGCACCTGCTGACCGTCGTGGGCGGCATGACGCTCGCGCTGACCTTCACCGGACAGGCCGTCGCCCAGGCCGCCCCGGGTGACCCGCCGCCCACGTGGGACCGCGAACGGGGGGACGGCGACCGGCCGCAGTGGGACCGGGACGACGCAGCCGAGGCGCCGGCCCCCGCTCCGGAGGAGGCTCCCCCGCCCGCTCCCGAGCCCGAGCCGGCACCCGAGCCCGAGCCGGCACCCGAGCCCGAGCCGGACCCGGAGCCCACCGGCACCGGGAAACAGGCCTACAAGGACTACGCGGAGGCCCTGGTCACGAACGCCACCCAGTTCGACTGCCTCGACCAGCTCTGGGAGGCCGAGAGCAACTGGACCCCGACCGCGCAGAACCCGACCAGCACGGCGTACGGCATCGCGCAGTTCCTCGACGCGACGTGGGCCAGCACCGGCATCGCCAAGACGTCGGACCCGTTCCTGCAGATCGACGCCGGCCTCATCTACATCGACGAGCGGTACGGCACCTCCTGCGCGGCCTGGTCCTTCCACCAGGCGAACAACTGGTACTGACCGACTGACACACGAGGGCCCCCTCCCGCACCGGGAGGGGGCCCTCGCGTCGCTCAGCGGGCGGCCTCCCCACGGGGGCCGGGGTCCTCTCTCAGACGGCGACGGTCTCCATGGCCTCGGCGGTCAGCTGCACCGAGCGCAGCCGGCCCTCCACCCCGGGGAACTGGTGGGCGACGATCAGCTCGTCGGCGTCTGCCTCACGGGCGAAGCCGGTCAGGTACTCGCGCACCTCGGCCGGGGTGCCGACGGCGGTGTGGGTCAGCATCGTGTCGACGTGCCGCCCGGCGCCGCCGTCGAGCAGCAGCTGCGCCTCGTCGTCCGACATGGTCCGGCCGCGGCCGAACAGGCCGACGGCGAGGGTCCGGCGGACGGCGGCGTAGGCGCCCTCCGCGGCCGAGCGGGAGTCGGCGGCGACCGCGTTGACACCGGCGATCACGTACGGGTGGTCCAGCTGCACCGACGGCTTGAACTCGCTGCGGTAGGCCTCCACCGCGGGCTTCAGCATCGCCGGGGCGAAGTGCGAGGCGAACGCGTAGGGCAGACCCAGCGCGGCGGCGAGCGTCGCGCCGAACATCGACGAGCCCAGGACGTACAGCGGCACGTTCGAGCCCCTGCCCGGGATCGCGTCGACGCCGGGCACCCGGGTCTCACCGGCCAGGTAGCCCTGCAGCTCCAGCACGTCCTGCGGGAAGCGGTCCGCGGAGTTCGGGTTCCGGCGCAGCGCGTACATCGTGTTCTGGTCCGAGCCCGGCGCGCGGCCCAGCCCCAGGTCGATCCGGCCCGGATAGGCCGCGTCGAGGGTGCCGAACTGCTCGGCGATGGTCAGCGGCGAGTGGTTGGGCAGCATGACGCCGCCGGCGCCCAGCCGGATGGACGACGTCTGCGCGCCGACGACCGCGATCAGCACGCTGGTCGCCGAGGAGGCGATCGTCGGCATGTTGTGGTGCTCGGCGTACCAGATCCGGCGGTAGCCGGACCGCTCGGCCTGCTGGGCGAGCGCGACGCTCGCCGCGATGCTCTCGCCCGGCGTCTGACCCTTGGAGATCGGCGCCAGGTCGAGGACGGACAACGGGATGCTCATGTGCTCTCGGACCTCTCAGCTGGTGTTGCCGTGCGCAACCACCGGCAGCCCGCCGTCCTTCCCTCCCCCCGAGGAGGGACGCCGGCTGTGGTCGCTCCAGTTCCGGCGCGGATCGGTCGATCCCCCGGGGAGACGAGAGGAGGCAGCAGATGCGCAGGAAGCGTTCGGCCGCCGACCAGCAGATCGCCGACCTGCTGGTGACCGCGAAGAAGTCCCTGGACCTGAGTGTCGCCTTCCTCAGCCGCCTGGACGGCACCACCCAGCACCTGGAGGTCGTGGAGACCTCGGTGCCGGTGCTGGTGCAGGAGGGCGCCAAGGTCCGGCAGGACACCTCGTTCTGCCAGGCGATCCTCGACGGCAAGCTGCCCGCGGTCATCCCGGACGTGAAGGAGTTCCCCACGGCGATGGCGCTGCCCTCGGCGCGCATCCCGCGCATCCGCAGCTACGTCTCCACGCCGGTGCACCTGTCCGACGGCAGCCTGTACGGCACCTTCTGCGCGTTCGGCTTCCGGTCGGACAAGGAGCTCGGCAAGCGCGACGAGGCGCTGATGAAGGTCCTCGCCTCCGCGGCCGCGGTGATCGTCGAGCCCGAGGTCCGCGACCAGGAGCGGCGCACCGAGATCGAGGGCCGGCTGGACCCGGTCGTCGCCGACGGCGGCCCCGTCGTCCTGCTGCAGCCGATCGTCGACCTGACCTCCGGCGCCCGGGTGGGCGCGGAGGCGCTGTCCCGCTTCCCCGCCGCCTGGGGCCGCACGCCCGACGTCGTCTTCGCCGAGGCGCACAGCGTCGGCATGGGCCACGCCCTCGAGCTGCAGGCCCTGGAGCGCGCCGCCGAGCACCTCGACCGGGTCGGCGGCTACATCGCGATGAACGTCTCCCCCGCCACCGTGCTCACCCCCGAGTGCGCCCAGCTGCTGCGCCGGCTGCCGCTGGACCGCGTCGTCCTGGAGCTCACCGAGCACGACGCGGTGGAGGACTACGAGTGCCTGTCCGCCGCCCTGGCCCCGTTCCGGGCCGGTGGGCTGCGGCTGGCCATCGACGACGTCGGCGCCGGCTTCTCCTCGCTGCGGCACATCGTGGTGACCGCCCCCGACGTCATCAAGCTCGACCGCAGCATCGCCGCCGGTGTCTCCACCGACCGGGTGCTCTCCACGCTGGTCGGCTCGCTGGCCACCTTCGCGCACGGCTCCGGCGCCCGCGTGGTCGCCGAGGGCGTGGAGACGGCGGAGGACGCCACCGCGCTGCGGGCCCTCGGCGTCGACTACGGCCAGGGCTGGCACTTCGGCCGGCCGGGCCCGCCGGAGGCGCTCGCCGTCCCAGCGCCCCGGACGCCGGCCGACGCCCTGCCCGTTGCGGTGCTCAGCCGCTGACGGCGTCCTCGTACTCGGTGCCCATCGCGCCGGTCGCCACCTCACCGGCCCGGCGGTAGGTGCACAGCAGCACGCCGGTCGGCGTCGCCGCGGACGCGGTCAGCCGCCACGACCCCGGGACGGCGCCCTCGCCGAACAGCCGCTTGCCCTCCCCGAGGACGACGGGGGCGACCACCAGACGCAGCTCGTCGACCAGGTCGGCGCGCAGCAGCGTCTGCACCAGGCCGGGCGAGCCGTGCACCTGCAGCTCGCCGCCGTCCTGGTCCCTGAGGGCGCGCACCGCCTCGACCACGTCGCCCTCCACCAGTCGCGCGCCGGACCAGTCCAGCGAGGTCAGCGTGCGGGAGGCGACGTGCTTGGGCCGCGTGTTCAGTGCGACCGCGATCGGGTCGTCGTCCGGCGCCTGCGGCCAGGCCGCGGCGAAGATGTCGTAGGTCCCGCGGCCGAGCAGGAAGTCCTGCCCGCCGGCGAACCACTCGACCTCCTGCCGCTCGATGGTGTCCTCGAAGAAGGGCACCAGCCAGCCGCCGTGCGGGAAGCCGCCGGAGGTGTCCTCGTCGGGGCCGCCGGGGGCCTGCACGACCCCGTCCAGCGTCGTGAACTCGGTGACGACGAGTGGTCGCACGGCTGTCCTCCTCGGTCGCGGGCTGCCTCGACAGGTAGGACGGCGGCCGGCCCCAGGACTCATCGGCGCCGAGCCGACGATCACTCAGCGTGACGACGCGGCGGTCGCCCCCCTGCTCGGGAGTCACCCGGGCGGGCGTCCGGGGGTGTGGCCGCGGGCGCACCCGCCCCGACGCTGCTCCTGCCCGACGGGGGACGGGCAGGCCGGCCCCCGCGTGCACGACCACGGGGGGAACCGTGAAGCGCACCACCGGTCTCGTCACCACAGGGGCTCTCGCCCTCGGCACCACCGCACTGCTCGGCGCGGTCGCGCCCGGCGTCGCCTCGGCGTCCGGCTGCGGCGTCACCGCGCTGGACCAGGCCGGCCTGGAGGCCGCCTTCGACTCCGGCTACACCGGCGCCAGCGGCGGCGCGACCTCGGTCGTGGAGGCCGACGGCCTGCACCTGCGCGCCGCCGAGCACGCCGAGTCCAGTGCGGGCTGGTTCATGGACGTCGAGATCCCGCTGGCCGAGGCCACCGCGGAGTCCAACGTCGCCCTCGACGCGACGGTGACCGGCGACGACGCCGCGGACCACCCGACCTACGAGCTGCTGGTCGACCTCGACGGCGCGGCGGGCGACGAGGCCTGGACGTGGCTGGTCCTCGAGCCGCAGTACCAGGGCGACCGGACCGGCATCTGGTGGAGCAGCGAGCCGCTGGAGGCCCTGGACGCCTCGGAGACCCTCGACGAGGGCACGCTGGTCGAGATCAGCGGGGCCTACCCCGACGCGGTGGTCACCGCGCTGGGCTTCCAGCTCGGCATCGACCAGCCCGGCGCGCACGCCGTCGTGCACGGCCTGACCTTCGGCTGCAACGAGTTCGTCTTCGCCGCCGCCGACGACGCGCTGCCGACCGCCGCCATCTCGGTCACCAACCCCCGCTACGCCACCTACACCCTGTCCGGGGCCGGCTCGCACGACGTGGACGGCGAGATCGTCACCCACCGCTGGGGCCTCGGTGACGGCTCCACCGCCGAGGGCGTCGACGTCGAGCACACCTACGCCGCGCCCGGCAGCTACACGGTCACGCTGACCGTCGTCGACGACGCCGGCAACGAGGCCACCGCCACGCACGAGGTCGTCGTCCCCGCGACGCCGACCGTGTGGGACACCCCGCTGCCGAACACCGGCGCGGACGTGCTGGGTCTGGCCGTCGCCGGCGGGCTGGTGCTGCTGGGCGGTGGCGCCGGCCTGGTCGCCACCCGCCGCCGCACGGGCGCCCGCGCGTCCTGAGGTCCCGCCGTCCCGCCCGCCGGCACCCGGCGGGCGGGACGGCCCGAGCGGGAGGAGGAGCCGTGGTCCGCAGACTGGTCCGCACCATCTCGGCGTTGGCCGTCGTCGCCGGCGCGGTGGTCCTGATGGTCGTCGCCCACCAGGTGTGGGGCACCGGCGTCGCCGGCGACCGGGCGCAGGACCGGGTGGCCGACGAGCTCCGCGAGGACTGGGCGGTCCCCGGCGGGCCGGTGCCGCCCGCGCCCGGCGCGGCGTTCGCCTTCCTGCACGTGCCGCGCCTCGGCGAGGACTGGACCCGCGCCGTCGTCGAGGGGGTCGAGCCCGAGCAGCTGGAGGCCGGCCCCGGCCACTACCCCGGCACCGCGCAGCCCGGGGAGGTCGGCAACTTCGCCGTCGCCGGCCACCGGGTCGGCCAGGGCAGCCCCTTCCTGGACCTGGACTCCCTGCAGCGCGGGGACGCGGTGGTCGTCGAGACCGCCGGGACCTGGCACGTCTACCGGGTGACGACGACGACCGTCGTCGCGCCCACCGAGACCTGGGTGGTCGCCCCGACACCCGGCGGGCCCCCGGGGGCCCGGCCACCGGCGCCTTCCTCACGCTGACCACCTGCCACCCGGAGTTCTCCGACCGCGAGCGCCTCGTCGTGCACGCGGAGCTGGAGGGCTCGGTGGCCCGGGCCGACGCCCCGGACGGCCCGGCGGTGCTGGCCGACCTCTAGGCGGCCAGCGCGACCGTCCGGTCGCCGGCGGCCACCAGCGCGGCGTAGCGGCCGCCGCGGTCGACCAGCTCGTCGTGCGTGCCGCTCTCCACGACCCGGCCGGCGTCGAGGACGGCGATCCGGTCGGCGTGCTGCACGGTGGACAGCCGGTGGGCGATGGTGATCGTCGTCCGGCCCCGGCTGGCCTCGTCGAGCGCGGCCTGCACCGCCCGCTCGGTGCCGGTGTCCAGCGCGCTGGTGGCCTCGTCGAGCACCAGCACCCGCGGGTCGCGCAGCAGTGTGCGGGCGATGGCCAGCCGCTGCTTCTCCCCGCCGGAGAAGCGGTGCCCGCGGGCGCCGACCACGGTGTCGTAACCGTCGGGCAGGGCCGCGATCACCTCGTGCACCTGGGCGCGGCGGGCGGCGTCCTCGATCTCGGTGTCGGTCGCGTCGGGCCTGGCGTGCCGCAGGTTCTCCCGGACGGTCGTGTGCAGCAGGTAGGTCTCCTGCGCGACGACGCCCACCACGTGCGACAGCGTGGCCAGCGACAGGTCGCGCAGGTCGATCCCGTCGACGGTCACCCGCCCGGCGGTCGGGTCGGCCAGCCGGGCGACCAGCGAGGCCAGCGTGCTCTTGCCCGAGCCGGTCTCCCCCACCAGCGCCAGCGTCGTCCCGGCGGGGACGGCGAGGTCGACGCCGTCCAGCGCCGGCCGGTGGCCGTCGGGGTAGGTGAAGGAGACGCCCTCCAGGCGCACGTCCCCGCGGACGGCCGCCGGGTCCAGCGGCACCGGGTCGGCCGGGTCGTCGACCTCCACCTCCAGGTCGAGGTACTCGAAGACCCGGCTGAACAGCGCCATCGAGGCGGTCACCGCGACACCGACGTCCAGCAGGCCCATGAGCGGGCGGAACAGCGTGCCCTGCAGCGTGGTGAAGGCGACCAGCGTGCCGATGGTCATGCCGCCGGAGGTCGCCGGCAGCCCCGCGGCCAGGTAGATCAGCGCCGGGATGCCGGCGAACACGATGCTCATCGTGGCCATCCGCCACCGACCGGCCAGCTGGGAGCGCACCTCCAGGCCCACCAGGTCGGCGGAGGTGTCGGCGAACCGCCGCGACTGCGCCGGCCCGGCGCCGAGGGTCTTGCCGAGCAGCACGCCGCTGACGGAGAGCCCCTCCTCGACCTGGGCGTGCAGGTCGGCGAGGTGCCGCTGGCGTTCCGCGGTGACCGTGCGGCGCATCCGCGCGACCCTGCGGGTCAGCAGCACCGCCGGCGGCAGGACGACCAGCGAGAGCAGCGACAGCCGCCAGGACAGCGCCACCATCGCGCCGATGGTGCCGACCACGGTGGTCGCGTTGGCCGCCAGCGACGTCGCCGTCGAGGTGACCACCGACTGCATCCCGGAGATGTCGTTGGTCAGCCGCGACTGCACCTCACCGCCCCGCGTGCGGGTGAAGAAGGCCAGCGACTGCCGCTGCAGGTGGGTGAAGACCGCCGTCCGCAGGCCGTGCATGACCCGCTGGCCGACCGTCGTCGACAGCCAGGTCTGCACCACGCCGAGGACGGCGGTGGTCGCGGCGACGGCGAGCATGCCGAGGACGGCCCAGGCCAGCAGGCGCACGTCCTGCCGCGGCAGGGCCTCGTCGATGACCAGCCGGACGAGGAACGGCGTCGCCAGCGCCACCAGGGAGGAGACGACGATGAGCACCACGACCGTGGCGACCTGCCAGCGGAAGGGGGCGAACAGCGCGGTCACCCGGCGCAGCGGCACCGGGTTGCGCTCGAGCTGGGCGCGGTCGGCCGGGTCGACGCCGCGCCCGGGGCGCCCGCCTCCCCCTGGTCCTCTGGTGCCTGGTCCTCTGCCGTCGTCGATGGCGACCACCCCCTGTTGCTGAGGATACCTCACCATGAGGCAACCTCGCGGCCGCCGGTAGGATTCCCCGCATGCCGGACGACGAACCCGAGGCGCTGGGCGAGCTGCTCATGCGGGCCGCCCGCGGGCAGCGCCGGCGGTGGCGGGACACGCTGGCGCCCTGGGAGCTCTCCCCGCACCACGCCCGCGCGCTGGGCGTCGTCACCGACCGGGCCGGCACCCGGCTCTCCGACCTCGCCGAGGCCCTGCACATCGCCCCGCGGTCGGCCACCGAGGTCGCCGACGCGCTGCAGGCCCGCGGACTCGTCGAGCGGGCGCCGGATCCCACCGACCGGCGCGCGGTGGTCCTGACCCCGACCGACGAGGGACGCCGGGTGCAGCAGGAGATCGCCGAGGCGCGCGCCGCCGACACCCGGGACCTGTTCGCCCGGCTGGACGCCGCCGACCGCGCCGCCCTCGCCCGGATCCTGCGCATCCTCGCCGACTGAAGAGGACCCCGTCCTCCCCCCACCCCTCGCAAGCTCGGGGGGGACCCTGGACGGGGCCGTCTCTGCCCCCCACCGCTCGCAGGCTCGCGGCGGGCCCTGCAGAGGGGCCGGGCCGCAGGAGTCGCGTCGCGCGCCGGGCCTCCCGCGGCGGGCGGGCCGGTGCCACGATCGGCGGGTGACCGACCCGGTACGCCCCGACGACCTCCGCGTGTCGGACCCAGAGCGGGCCGCCGTCCAGGAGAAGCTGCGCCGCGCCGTCGCCGCCGGCCAGCTCGACCTGCACGAGTTCGACACCCGGGTGCAGTCGGCCTGGGCCGCCCGCACCCGCGGCGAACTGTCCCGGGTGACCCGCGACCTGCCCGAGCCGCCGCCCGAGCCACCGCCCCCGCCGCCGCTGGGCCGGGTGTTCTCGAACGACGACGCCGGCACCGCGATGCGAGTGCTGGCCATCGTCTGGGCGAGCATCACGGCGGTGAACCTCGTGGTGTGGGGGCTGGTGTCGCTGACCAGCGACGGGGACGTCTACCCGTGGTGGATCTGGCTGAGCGTCCCCGGCGCCGCCCTGCTCGTCCTGTACACGGCGGGCATCGGCCGGCCACGGCGCTGACGCCGTCGGCCCCCGCCGCTACGGTCCGCCCGTGACCGCCCCCCTGACCCGCCGGCAGGTGCTCGACCTGCGGGTGGACGCCCAGCAGCTCGGCCGCGCCGTGGGCAGCCTGGCCGACACCGCCGTCCTCGACCTCGGGGTCCAGGACACCGGGCCGGACGGCGGGCGGTGGGCGCTCGCCCTCCGCGGGGTCGACGTGGGCGCCCTGGCCGGGGACGAGCTGGCCACCGTGTGGACGATCCGCGGTGCCCCGCACCTTTACCGGCGGGCGGACCTGCCGGGCGTCGCCGCGGCCACCGCGCCGTTCTCCGACGCCGACGCGGGCAAGCGCATCTACGACGCGTCGAAACCACTGAAGGCCGCGGGCATCGGCAACGTCGAGGCGCTGGACGCCGTGGCCGCCGTCATGCGGTCGGTGGTCACGGCCCCGATGGTCAAGGGGGAGATGTCCGGGCGGCTGACCGCGCTGCTGCCCGAGCCGTACCTGCGGGACTGCCGGCCGTGCGGCGCCACGCACGTGTACGAGATGCCGTTCCGGCTGGCCGCGCTGCGCGCCGGCCTGGAGCTGGAGCCGGGCACCTCACCGCCGGTGCTGCGCCCGGTGCCGGGTCTGACGCCGGCCGACAGCGTGCCGCCGCACCTGGACGTCGTCCGCGGGTACCTGCGGCTGCTCGGCCCGGCGACGCCGAAGCTGGTCGCCGGCTACCTCGACGCACCGGTCAAGGACGTGCAGGCCCGCTGGCCCGATGACGCGGTCGAGGTGTCGGTGGACGGCGAGCAGCGCTGGCTGCTCGCCGAGGACGCCGCCCGGCTCGGCGACGTCCCGCCTGCGACCGGCGTGCTCCTGCTCGGCCCCTACGACCTGTTCCTGCAGGCCCGCGACCGGCCGCTGCTGGCCGAGGACCCGGTCCGGGCCAAGGCGCTGTGGCCCGTG
>DASQNB010000153.1:0-5206 GCA_035645175.1 Geodermatophilus sp. | reverse complement strand
TGGCCGATCAGCACGGCCTCGAGCTCGGCCGGGGCCACCTGGTAGCCCTTGTACTTGATCAGCTCCTTGACCCGGTCGACGACGGTGTAGCAGCCGTTGTCGTCGACGACCGCGACGTCGCCGGTGTGCAGCCAGCCCTCGGCGTCGATGGTGTCCGCCGTCGCCGCGGGGTTGTTGAGGTAGCCCTTCATCACGTTGGGCCCCCGGACCCACAGCTCGCCGCGCTCGCCCGGGCCGGCGTCCTGCCCGGTGGCCGGGTCGATCAGCCGGCACTCGCTGTTCGGGACGGCGAAGCCGACCGATCCCTTGGGGACCGAGCCCTCGGCCGCACCGGGCGGCTCGCAGCCGAGATCGGGGGTGGTGTGCGACACCGGCGACAGCTCGGTCATGCCGTAGCCCTGGGCCACCGTGACGCCGCTGTCGGCGCCCTTGCGCAGCCGTCGCTCGGCGGCCAGGGCCAGCTGCTCGTCCAGCGGCGCGGCACCCGAGGTGATCGAGGTCAGCGACGAGAGGTCGTAGGAGTCGACCAACGGGTGCTTGGCCAGCGCCAGCAGGATCGGCGGCGCCACGAACGCGCGGGTGATCTCGTGGTCCTGGATGGTGCGCAGGAAGTCCTCGAGGTCGAAGCGCGGCAGCGTCACGACCGCACCGCCCCAGGCCAGGCCCTGGTTCATCAGCACGGTCAGGCCGTAGATGTGGAAGAACGGCAGGACGGCGATGATCCGCTCGTCGGCGCCGAGCTGGATGAGCGGGCGGCACTGCGACACGTTGGCCACCAGGTTGCGGTGGGTGAGCATGACGCCCTTGGGCAGCCCGGTGGTGCCGCTGGAGTAGGGCAGCGTGACCAGGTCGTCGGCCGGGTCGATGTCGACCTGGACCGACGGCGCGTCGGTGCTCAGCAGGTCGACCAGCGAGGCGTGCCCCTCGGCGCCGTCCATGACGACGACCTCGTCGACGGGGGACGTCGCGACGGCGGCCAGCGCCCGGTCGAGGAACGGCGAGACGGTGATGAGCACCTTGGCGCCGGAGTCGCGCAGCTGGAAGGCGATCTCGTCGGGCGTGTACAGCGAGTTGATCGGCGACATGACGCAGCCGGCGGCGGCGATGCCGTGGAACACCACCGGGTACCACGGGGTGTTGGGGCAGAGCATCGCGACGACGTCGCCCTTGCGCAGGCCGCGCGCGTGCAGCGCCGCGGCCACCCGGTCGACGTAGCCGGCCAGCTGGCCGTGGGTGATGACGTCGCCCCTGAGGCCGTCGATGAGTGCGGGGGCGTCCGGCCTCTCCCGGCCGGCCGCGAGGACGAACTCGGGGACGGAGACGTCGGGGATCTCGACGTCGGGGTAACGGCTGGCCAGCGCCACGGGTGCAGCTCCTCACTCGACGGGTGTGGCGCCAGTCTCACATCCCCCGTGACCCGCGCCACAAGCGGGCTACCGTGCTGAAACGGCCGCCTTGCAGGGCCCCGCCGCGAGCTTGCGAGCGGTGGGGGCAAGGCGGTCCTTCCTCACCGCGGCCAGAGCACCGACTGGGTGCAGCGGAACAGCGCGATGGTCTTCCCGGAGCCGTCCGCGGTCACCACGGCGTCCCACACCTGCGTCGTCCGCCCGGCGTGTGCGTTGGTGGCCACGGTGGTGATCCGGCCCTCGCGCAGCGTGCCGAGGAAGTTGCTCTTCAGCTCGATGGTGGTGAAGCCGGACGCGCCCTCGGGCAACAGCGCCCGGGTGGCCAGGCCGCAGGCGGTGTCGGCCAGCCCGACGACGGTCGCGGCGTGCAGGTAGCCGTTGGGCGCCAGCAGCTCCGGGCGGACGTCGAGCGCGGCCGCCAGCCGGCCGGGCTCGTGCGCGGTGATCCTCAGCCCGAGCAGGCCCGGCAGGGTGCCCGGCAGCAGGGCGTTGAGCTCGTCGGCGGTGTGGAACCCGGTGGCGGCCATGCCCGCGAACCTAGGCGAGGCCGCGGGTGGTGCGGGCCGGTGGCCGGTCGCCGCGGAGGGAGGCCACCATGTCCAGCGTCTGCCGGGTCGCCGCGACGTCGTGCGCGCGGAACACCGTCGCGCCGAGCCAGGCGCTCACCGCCGTCGCCGCCAGGGTGCCGGTCAGCCGCTCACCCAGCGGGACGTCGAGGGTCTCGCCGACGAAGTCCTTGTTCGACAGCGCCACCAGCACCGGCCAGCCGGTCGCGACCAGCTCGTCGAGCCGCCGGGTGGCCTCCAGGGAGTGCCGGGTGTTCTTGCCGAAGTCGTGCCCCGGGTCGACCAGCACCCGCTCGCGGTCCACGCCGGCGGCGACGGCGGCCCGCGCCAGCGCCGTCGTCCGGGCGACCACGTCGGCCACGACGTCGTCGTAGGCGACCCGGTGCGGGCGGGTGCGCGGGGGCAGCCCGCCGGCGTGCGTGCAGACGATCCCGGCGCCGGCCTCGGCCGCGACCTCCGCCAGCTCCGGCTCGACGCCGCCCCACGCGTCGTTGACGACGTCGGCGCCGGCGGCCAGTGCCTCCCGCGCCACCTCCGCCCGCCAGGTGTCGATCGAGATCGGCAGCGCCGGGTGGGCGACGCGGATGGCCGCGACCAGGTCCACGGTGCGGCGGACCTCCTCGGCGGGGGAGACCTCCTCGCCGGGCGCGGCCTTGACCCCGCCGACGTCCACCGTGTCCGCGCCCTCGGCGACCACCCGGTCCACCCGCTCGACGGCGGCGGCCAGCTCGTAGGTCGCGCCGCGGTCGTAGAAGGAGTCGGGCGTGCGGTTGATGATCGCCATGACCACCAGCCGGCCGGGCGGCACGTCCAGAGCACCGAGCCGCAGCAACCCCGCTCCCCCCGCCATCGCGCCGTGTGGTGGAGTCAGCCAACCAGAACGGCGCATCGGGAGGAGAGGCTCATGGCGCAGACCACGGTAGAGGGCGTTGAGGGCGTGCTGGCCAAGGTCGGCCAGCACCTCGGGCACAGCGACTGGGTGGAGATCACCCAGGAGCAGGTGAACCAGTTCGCCGAGGCCACCCACGACCACCAGTGGATCCACGTCGACGTCGAGCGGGCGAAGGAGGAGAGCCCCTTCGGCGGCCCCATCGCCCACGGCTACCTGACGCTGTCGCTGGTCTCGGCGCTGTCCGCGCAGATCATCGAGGCCAAGGGCTTCCGGATGGGCGTCAACTACGGCGCCGACAAGATCCGGTTCATGTCCCCGGTACCGGTCGGCGCCCGCATCCGCGCCTCGGCGACCCTCGACGACGCCAAGCAGTTCGAGGGCGGCGTGCAGATGACCCTGGGCATCACGATGGAGATCGAGAACCAGGCCAAGCCGGCGATGGCCGCCTCGATCCTCTTCCGCCGCTACCTCTGAGGAGGGACCTCCTCCCCGGCCGGGGCGGGGCCGACAGCGGCCCCGCCCCGGGCCGGCCCCGTCCAGAGGCTCGCCGCGGCCCCGTCTCGGGTCTCGCTGGCCCCCTGCAGGGCCCCGCCGCGAGCTCGCGAGTGGCGGGGGGCGGCAGGGGGTCCTTCTCCGAAGGGTGGGGAGGACGGGGTCCTTCCACGGTGAGGAGGACGGGGTCCTCCTACGAAGGGTGGGGAGGACGGGTCCTTCTTCAGTCGGCCAGGGCCTGGTTGACCAGCGTGCGCAGGTGGTTGCGGATCGGCAGCGTGCTCGAGGGCAGCAGCTGGGTGTAGAAGCCGACGGTCACGTCCTCGACCGGGTCGACGTAGAACGCCGTGGACGCCGCCCCGCCCCAGCTGTAGTCGCCGAGGCTGGACAGCACGCCGTACCGGACCGGGTCGACGACCATCGAGAACCCCAGCCCGAAGCCGACCCCGCGCAGCGGCGTCTCGGCGAACAGCGGCCGGCCGAAGGTCTCCAGGTCGGCGTTGCCCGGCAGGTGGTTGCGGGTCATGTAGGCGATCGTGCGGGCGCTGAGCAGCCGGCCGCCGTCGTAGGAGCCGCCGCGGCGGAGCAGCTCGACGAAGCGCAGGTAGTCCGCGGCGGTGGAGACCAGGCCACCGCCGCCGGACAGGAACGCCGGCCTGCGGTGCGCCACGTCACCCAGGCCGTCGAGGGGTGCAAAGCCGGTCGGCGCGCCACCCGGCCGCCCCGGAACGGCGCCGTAGAGCCGGGCCAGCGAGTCGACGTCGTCGCCCTCGCGCAGACCGAACGAGGTGTCGGTCATGCCCAGCGGGCCGAAGACGCGCTGCTGGAAGAACTCGTCCAGCGGCAGGCCGGACACCACCTCGACCAGCCGGCCCAGGACGTCGGTGGAGACGCCGTAGTTCCACTCCGACCCCGGCTGGAAGACCAGCGGGATCGCGGCCCACTGACGGCAGACCTCGGCGGAGTCCGCGCCGGCGGGGGTGCTCCACTCGTGCCCCGCGGCCCGGTACATCGCGTCGACCGGGTGGGCGTGGTGGAAGCCGTAGGTCAGCCCGGAGGTGTGGGTGAGCAGGTGCCGCACGCGGATGGGTTCCATCTGCGGGGCGGTGACCGGCTTCTGCGCCGAGCCGGCCACGTAGACGCGGGTCTCGGCGAACTCCGGCAGCCACCGGGAGATCGGGTCCGAGAGCTCGAAGGCGCCCTCCTCGTACAGCATCATCGCCGCGACCGAGGTGATCGGCTTGGTCATCGAGTAGATGCGCCAGCGGGTGTCCCGCTCGACCGGCAGGCCCGCCTCCACGTGGCGGTACCCGGCGGAGCCGACGTGCACCAGGTGCCCGTGCCGCGCGACGGTGACCAGGAAGCCCGGTAGCTGGCCTTCGTCCACCCAGCGGGCCAGCCGCCGGTCCAGCCGGGCCAGGCGGCCGGCGTCGAAGCCGACCTCGGCCGGGTCGGTGTCCACCTCGAGTGCCGTCACGGGTCCTCCGTCCCTCGCGCCGCCCACCGTCGGGCGGCGACTGCCCGGGCATCCTGACCCACGCACTCGTGGGCCAGGTCGGAGGGGGCAGTCGCCGGCCCGACGGGGCCGGCCGACGTCGGCGGCCGGGGGGGACGTACCGGTCACACCGGGACGTCGCTGCGACCCCGCCGATCAGACCGGGACGTTGCTGGCGGCCTTCTTCAGGTTCGAGCCCGCGGTCACCTTGACGGTGTTGGCGGCGGGGATGTCGATCGACTCGCCGGTCTGCGGGTTGCGGCCGGTGCGCGCGGAGCGCTGGGTGCGCTCGACGGTCAGCAGGCCGGAGACGGCGACCTTCTCGCCGCGGGTGATGGCGTCGACGAGCTCGTCC
>DASQNB010000152.1:0-4559 GCA_035645175.1 Geodermatophilus sp. | reverse complement strand
GTAGTCGTTGGCCTGCAGGATCTGGTAGCTGAACTCGGTGTAGCTGATGCCGGCCTCGGAGTTCAGCCGGGCGGCGACCGCCTCCTTGGCCAGCATCCGGCCCACGCGGAAGTGCTTGCCGAGCTCGCGGAGGAAGTCGATGGCGCTCAGTGGCGCAGTCCACTCGAGGTTGTCGACGTAGACCGGCGCCTTCGATCCGTCCCGCTGCGCCGGCACCTCGAGGAAGGGCGCGACCTGGGTGCGGATGCTGTCCACCCACCCGGCGACCGTCCCCCGGTCGTTGAGCTGGCGCTCCGCGGTGGGCCGCGGGTCGCCGATCAGGCCGGTCGCGCCGCCCACCAGGACGACGGGCTGGTGCCCGGCCCGCTGCAGGGCCCGCAGCACCATGAACTGCAGCAGGTGGCCGACGTGCAGGCTCGGCGCGGTCGGGTCGAAGCCGGCGTAGTAGGTGATCGGTCCGGCGGCCAGGTGGGCGCGCAGGGCGTCCTCGTCGGTGCTCTGGGCGATCAGCCCGCGGCGGTGCAGCTCGGAGATCACGTCACTCACGGGGTCGATCCTCCCTGGCGGACCTCCGGCGGGACCCACCACCCGGACGGAACGCGCTCACCGACTCGGCACCGCTCTCCCAGAACCGCCACGGCAGCTCGGTGGCCACGCTGATCCCGACGCGCGGCCCGGCCGAGACATCCGCCGGGGGGTCGCCGCGGTGCAGCCGCACGGGCGACGACGGGTCGAGCAGGTCGGCGTCCTTGTCGTCGGGGCCGATGGCCAGGGCCTGGGTGAGCCGGGCCGGACCGCGGGCGAGGTCACGGGGAGTGCGCGCGGCGGGACGGCGGGAGGCGGCCAGCTCCTCCCCCACCACGACGTCCCCGGCGCGCAGCAGCACCGCCGACCCCTGGCCGTCGTCACCGACGACGACGTTGGCGCACCAGTGCACGCCGTAGCTGAAGTAGACGTAGAGCCGCCCGGGCGGGCCGAACATGATCGCCGCCCGCGGCGTGGGCCCGCGGTGCGAGTGCGCCGCCGGGTCGGTGCCGTCGCCGGCGTAGGCCTCGACCTCGGTGAGCCGCAGCGCCACCCGCCCGGCCGGGCGGTCGGTGACCAGCCAGCAGCCGAGCAGGGTGGGCGCCACGGCGTCCGCCGGGCCGAGCAGCTCCCCGGGCGTGAGCAGCGGCCCGGGGACCGGCTCGCTCAGAGGGCCGCCGCCACGGGTGAGGACGACGCCCAGTGGGCGTGCTCGGTGGCCAGCGCCTCGAGCGCGCTGAGCTGGCCGGCGACCCGCTCGGGCGCCGTCCCGCCGCGGGCGCTGCGGGCCGCCAGCGCCCCGGGGACGGAGAGGACCGACCGCACCTCGGGGGTGAGCCGCTCGTCGATGCCGGCGAGCTGGGCGTCGTCGAGCTGGTCGAGCTCGAGCCCGGCCTGCTCGCAGAAGGCGACCATCTCGCCGGAGATCTCGTGCGCCGAGCGGAACGGCACGCCCCGCCGCACCAGCCACTCGGCGACGTCGGTGGCCAGCGCGAAGCCCTGGGGCGCCGCCGCCTCGAGCACCTCGGGGCGCAGGGTGAGGGTGGCCGTCATCCCGGTGACCGCGGGGAGGAGCAGGAGCAGCTGCTCCATGGAGTCGAAGACCGGCTCCTTGTCCTCCTGCAGGTCCCGGTCGTAGGCCAGCGGCAGGCCCTTGAGCATGGTGAGCAGGCCGGTCAGGTTACCGACGAACCGACCGGACTTGCCGCGGGCCAGCTCGGCGATGTCGGGGTTCTTCTTCTGCGGCATGATCGACGACCCGGTGGCCCAGGCGTCGTCCAGGCGGGCCCAGCCGAACTCGGTCGACGTCCAGAGCACGACCTCCTCCCCCAGCCGGGACAGGTGCACGCCGATCAGCGCCGCCGCGAAGCAGAACTCGGCGGCGAAGTCGCGGTCGCTCACGCCGTCGATCGAGTTGTCCGACGCCCGGTCGAAGCCGAGCTCGGCCGCGACCGCGTCCGGGTCCAGCGGCAGGGACGAGCCGGCCAGCGCCCCGGAGCCGTAGGGGCTGACGGCGGTGCGGCGGTCCCAGTCGCGCAGCCGGTCGACGTCCCGGGCGATCGCGTGCGCGTGGGCGAGCAGCTGGTGGGCGATGAGCACCGGCTGGGCGTGCTGCAGGTGCGTCATGCCCGGCGCCGGCACCTCCCGGTAGCGCTCGGCGAGGCCGACGAGCGCGTACTCCAGCGAGGACAGCTCCCCGACCAGGGTGCGGACGGAGTGGCGCAGGTAGAGCCGCAGGTCGGTGGCGATCTGGTCGTTGCGGCTGCGGCCGGCGCGCAGCTTGCCGCCCAGCGCGCCGAGCTTCTCGGTGAGGCCCCGTTCGAGGGCCTCGTGCACGTCCTCGTCGGACTCGACGGCCACGAACGTGCCCGCCTGGACCTCGGCCGACAGCTCGGTGAGCGCGCCGACCATCTGCTCGAGCTCGTCGTCGGTGAGCAGTCCGGCCCGGTGCAGCACGCGGGCGTGTGCCCGCGAGCCGGCCAGGTCGAACGGTGCCAGCCGCCAGTCGAAGTACGTGGACCTGGACAACGCGGTCAGGGCGTCGGATGGTCCTCCGCCGCCGAAGCGGCCGCCCCAGAGCCGGGTCTGCGAGGTGGCGGGCTCGGCGGCGGCGGGGGTGCCGGGTGCGGCGGCAGGCGGAGCGGCGGGGGTGCCGGGTGCAGCGGCAGACGGAGCGGCGGGGTCGGCCGGGCTCACGGTGCGGGGTCCTCCAGGTCGTTCTTCAGTTCGGGGTAGGCGGCGGGCACGCGTTGGGCCAGCGCCCGCAGCCGGTCGGCCAGGGCCGGCCCGCCGTCCGGCGCGCGGGAGACGACCAGCAGAGTGTCGTCCCCGGCGATGGTGCCCAGGACGTCGGGGAGGCCGACCTTGTCCAGGGCCGAGGCCAGGAACTGCGCCGCGCCCGGTGGTGTGCGCAGCACGGCGAGGTTGGCGCTGCCCTCGGCGGAGGTGAGCAGGTCGGCCAGCAGCCGGGTGAGCCGGGCGGGCGCGGCCTGCGCGGGGCGCAGCGGGGCGTTCTCCGGTGGCAGCACGTAGGACGCCGGGGCGCCGTCCGAACCCCGCATCTTGACCGCACCCAGCTCCTCCAGATCCCGCGACAGCGTGGCCTGGGTGACCTCGATGCCGGACCCGGCCAGCAGGGTGGCCAGCTGGGTCTGGGAGGTGACCGGCTGGGCCTCGACGAGCTCGCGGATGCGCGCCTGGCGGGCCGAGCGGGTCAGCGCCGTGGTCACGCGGACCTCTCCAGGAGCCAGACCAGCACCGCCTTCTGCGCGTGCAGCCGGTTCTCGGCCTCGTCCCACACCGCGCTCTGCGGGCCGTCCAGCACGCCGGCCGAGACCTCCTTGCCGCGGTAGGCCGGCAGGCAGTGCAGGACGACGGCGTCGTCGGCGGCCCGGGCGAGCGCGTCGTCGTCCAGGGCGTAGGGCAGGAACGGGGCGACCCGTGCGTCGTACTCCTCCTCCTGCCCCATCGACACCCACGTGTCGGTGGCCAGGACGTCGGCGCCGTCGGCGGCGGCCGCGGCGTCGGCGGTCCAGGCCACCGAGCCGCCGGTCTCCGCGGCGATGTCGGCCGCCCGCTTCAGGACGCCGGGGTCGGGCCGGTACGGCTCGGGCGAGCCGATGCGCACGTGCATCCCGGCCGTGGCGCAGCCGAGCAGGTAGGAGTGCGCCATGTTGTTGGCGCCGTCCCCGAGGTAGGTCAGCGACCGGCCGGCCAGCGACCCCTTGCGCTCGACCACCGTCTGCAGGTCGGCGAGGACCTGGCAGGGGTGGAACTCGTCGGTGAGCGCGTTGACCACCGGTACCCGGCTGACCGACGCCATGGCGTCGATGCGGTGCTGCCCGGAGGTCCGCCACACGATCGCCGCGGCCTGCCGGTCGAGCACCCGCGTGGTGTCCTCGACCGGCTCCCCGCGGCCGAGCTGGCTGGTGCCGGCATCGAGGACGAGCGGGTACCCGCCGAGCTCGGCGACGCCCACCGCGAAGCTGACCCGGGTGCGGGTCGAGGGCTTGTCGAACAGCACCGCCACGGCCTTCGGCACGCCGTTGGCCCCGCGCAGCGGCGTGGGCGCGGCCCCGGTGTGCCGGGTGCGCTTGAGCTCGGCGGCCAGCGCGAGCACCTCGGCCTGCTCGGCGGGGCCGAGGTCGTCGTCCCGGAGGAGGTGGCGGGTCACTGCTGCAGCGCCGTGTCAAGCGCCGCCGGCAGGGCGGCGACGAAGGCGTCGACCTGGGCGTTGGTGAGCACCAGCGCCGGCGCCAGGCGCAGCACCCCCGGGGCCACGGCGTTGGTCAGGAACCCCACCGCCCGCAGCTCCGCCTCCAGCGCCGGGGCCACCTCGGCGGTGAGCACCACCCCCAGCAGCGCCCCCCGCCCGCGCACCCCGGCCACCCCGGGATGCGCCAGGCCCTCGATGCCGGCGGTGAACCGCTGCTCCAGCGCCTTGGCCCGCTCCAGCAACCCCTCCTCGGCGATGGTGTCCAACACCGCCAGCGCCGCCGCCGCCGCAATCGGGTTCCCACCGAAGGTGGACCCGT
>DASQNB010000151.1:0-8658 GCA_035645175.1 Geodermatophilus sp. | reverse complement strand
TACCAGGTTCGAACATCGTCGAACTCAACTCCTCACTGAGTGTGGCCCCTACGCCATCCGTGATGGGCCGCGGCGCAAGAGTCCCGCCAGCCACTCCTGTAACAGGGCGCGCCACACCAGTGCGTGTCCATGTCGTGACTTTCCACACTGGATCTCCATCTGAGGTCCGGCGCCGACCGGCCCGCCACTACACGCCCCAGGCGCCCTACTGGTGGTGACCCGGCTGGTGATGGCGCCGGCCAGGCCGTGGCCGTCCGGGCTGTACCCCGATCGAGCCGTCTGGGGACAGAGCGACGGTGGCACCGAGAGCGCGCAGGACGAACCAGCGACCGCCCCCGATCGGCCGCAAGTCGCCTGATCGAAGGCCCTTCGAGGATGACCGCCGAAACGCCCTCGGTCGTCCGGGTCGGCCGACGGCCGTCGCGTTCGAGGACCCGCCAGTGCTCCAGGCCTCGGGCCGCCTCGGCCTGTCCGTCCCGCTCCTCGTCTGCCAGAGCTCGAGTGAACGGAGAGCTGCTCCGATCCTCCTTCAGCCGCCCGGGAGGACACCCCCAGCTCAGGTGCGCTGGGGGAAGGTCGTCAGGCGGACGGTCTCGGGTAGCGCCTCGAGTGAGGCCAGCAGGGCCGGGGGCAGTTCGCCGTTGACGTCGGTCACGACGTAGCCGAGTTGTCCGCGGGTGGCGAGGACCTGGCCGTCCATGTTGAGGCCGTGCTCGCCGATCAGCGCGTCGGCGCGTGCCAGGACGCCGGGCACGTTGTGGTGCAGCAGCGCGAACCGGGCCGCCGAGGACCCGTGCAGGACCACCGCGGGCAGGTTCACGCTGAGCGTCGTCGTGCCGGTGCGGGTGTAGTCGACCAGCTTGCCGGCGACGAACCGCCCGATGTCGTACTGGGCCTCCTGGGTCGACCCGCCGACGTGCGGAGTGAGGATGACGTTGGGCAGCCCGCGCAGCACGGAGTCGAATGCGTCGCCCTGCTCGCGCGGCTCGTCGGGGAACACGTCGATGGCCGCGCCGGCGATGTGGCCGCTGAGGATGTGCTCGCGCAGCGCCTGGTGGTCGACGACGAAGCCGCGGGAGAGGTTGAGGAACAGACTGCGGCGCCGCATCCGGGCGAACTGCTCGGCGCCGAACAGCCCCGCGTTGCCGGCGCGCCCGTCGACGTGCAACGTCACGGTCTCCGCGCGCTCGAGCAGCTCCTCCAGGCTGCCGCAGGCCTCGGCGTTGCCCAGGGCGAGCTTGTCCTCCAAGTCGTAGAACAACACCCGCATGCCCAGCACCTCGGCCAGCACCGAGAGCTGGCTGCCGATGTTGCCGTAGCCGACGATGCCCAGGGTCCGCCCGCGGATCTCGTGGCTGCCGGCCGCCGACTTGTCCCAGACCCCGGCGTGCAGCGCGCGGTCCCGGTCGATCAGCCGCCGGGCCAGGCTGATGATCTCCGCGATGGCCAGCTCGACGACGCTGCGGGTGTTGGAGTACGGCGCGTTGAACACCGCCACCCCCGCCGCAGCCGCCGCGACCAGGTCGATCTGGTTGGTGCCGATGCAGAAGGCACCCACCGCCGCCAACCCCGGACGGCGCTCCAGCACGGCCCTGGTCACCTGCGTCTTCGACCGGATGCCCAGCAGGTGGACGCCGTCCAGCGCGGCGGCCAGGTCGGCCTCGTCCAACGCGCCCCGCCACGACTCGACCTCGTAGCCGGCCGAGGACAGCAGCTCCACCGCCACCGGGTCGACGTTCTCCAGCAGTAGAGCTCTGGGCATGTCGGACTCGTCCCCCTCGAGAAGCGTATTGCTCCCGATCCTCGCAGCCACGACCGTGGCGCGAGCGGGGACCGGAAGCGGTGGCGGCCTCTCTCGGACCTGACTGACCGAACAGTGTCCACGGCACAGGCTCACTCCCGCCGGGCTCCTGAACCGCAGGTGCCCGGCCACCCGGCCACCGTCACCGCGCCGCGCCGCATCCAGAGGCGCCTCAGGTCAGCCGGTCACTCGGCAGCCCGTATCGGTCGAACGGGGCGAGTTGCGCGCTCCTCGGGTCGAGCTCGACGGGCGGTGTGGCTGGCGCCGGCCCCACGACGGTGCACCTGCTGCAGGCTGGCCCGACCCGACGGTCGGCGCAGACGACACCGGCCGCATGGTCTGCTTCGCCTGAGTGCGGCCGCGTCAGGCCCTTGGGTCATCTGACTCGCCGGCGGCTGGGCCTGAAGGCACTAGGCGTCTCGTCGTCGACCGAGACAGACTCTCGCGACGCGTCCGTCCTGTATCCGGTTGCCCAGCCGAGGGGGTACCCGATGGGAGACCTGGACGGCTCGAGAGGCACAGACGCCCCAGAGCTGATCGGACGGACGGCGGAGTTGGGGCTGATGACGAGCTTCGTCGGCCGGGCGTTCGGGCACGGTGATGCGCTCCTGCTCACGGGGGAAGCGGGTGTGGGCAAGACCGTGCTCCTCGACGCCGTCTGCCGGATCGCCGCGACGGAAGGCGCACGGATCGTGCGGGCGGCAGGCGTCCGGTTCGAGGCCGAGGTGGGATTCGCCGGCCTGAACCAACTGTTCCTCTCCCTGCGTGATCGGCTCGACACCCTCTCCGAGCTGCACCGAGAGGCGCTGTCAGCCGCCCTCGGCATGGGTACCGGACCGACGGTCGGACCACTGGTGGTGTCCACCGCTGCGCTCGCTCTGCTCCGGGACGTCGGTGAGCGTGAACCCGTGCTCGTCGTCGTCGACGACGCGCAATGGCTGGACCGGTCGAGCGCCGGGGTCCTGGGTTTCATCGCCCGGCGGCTCGAGGGAAGCCGCATCGGACTGCTCACCGCCGTCAGGAGTCCGGCTGACAGCTTGCTGCTGCACGCCGGCCTGCCCCAGTACTGGGTGCCGCCGCTCGACGAGCAGGCGACGACCGAGCTGCTGAACAGCGAGTTCCCCGGCCTCGCCGCGTCGGTTCGCCACCGCGTCATGGCGGCGGCGCAGGGCAACCCGCTCGCACTCCTCGAACTGCCGGCGTCGATGACGGATGAGCAACGCCACGCCGTCGTGCCCCTCCCGCCGGTCCTGCCCCTGAGTGATCGATTGCAGAAGCTCTTCGCGCACCGCCTGCAGCGGCTGCCGGCTGTCACCCGGCGGATGCTGCTGCTCACTGCTCTCGACGGCACGGGCGACCTCCGGGCACTGCGCAACGGTTCGTCGGGAGACGGCTGGCTGGACGGCCTGGCGCCGGCCGAGCGAGACCGACTGATCCAGGTCGAGGCGAGCGCCGATCGCTTCCGGTTCCGCCATCCGCTCATCGGCGCAGCTGCGGTCGGGCTGGCGACCAGCGGTGAACGCCGGCGGGCCCACGCCGTCCTGGCCGACCTGTTCACCGACGATCCCGAGCGGCGCGCCTGGCACCTCGCCGAGGCCGTCGTCGGTCCCGACGAGCCGGCGGCCGCGCTGCTGGAGGTCGCCGCGGAGCGCTCCCTGCACAAGGGGGACGCCGTCCGGGCCGTCCACGCCCTCCTGCGCGCTGCAGACATCAGCCCGAGCGGTGCCGACCGGGCCCGCCGCCTGGCCGCGGCCGCCTACGTCGGTGCCGACGCCGGCGGGCAACTGAGGAGCGTGCCGGAGTGGCTGGGGGCCGCCCGCGAGGCGGACCCGGCCGCCGTCGGATCCCTCGAGGTCACGGTGGCGGCCGCGTATCACCTGCTCAACGGGGAGGGCGATGTCGACACAGCGCACCTCATGCTCGTCCGGGCGCTCGAGAACGCCCTCCTGCGCGGGCTCAGCGGGCGTCCGGTCGAGGAGGCGTTGCATCTCCTGATGCTGGTCTGCCATGTCAGCGGGCGGGACGAGCCCTGGCGGCCGTTCGAGTCGGCGCTGGCCCGCCTGGGGGATGACTCCCCGGCGGAGCTGTCGGTGTCGGCGCGGCTGTACGGGGAACCGGTGCATGCCTCGGCGGCGGTGCTCGACCACCTGGAGGCCCTCATCACCACACTCGACGACGAGGTGGACCCCACGCGCATCCTCCGCGTGGCCATCGCGGCCTTCTACGTCGATCGGCTGGCCGCCTGCCGGTCGTCGCTGTGGCGGGTCGTGCAGAACGGGCGCGACGGCGGGGCGCCCAGCTCCGCCGTCAACGCCTGGATGCTGCTGGCCCACGAGGGGTACCGCGAGGGCCGATGGGACACGGCCGCACGCGCAGCCGCGGAAGGGATCGCCTGGAGCGAACGGCTCGGGTACAGGCTGATCGCCCTGCCCGGGTTGTCCTGCCAGGCACTGCTCTCGGCGGCCCGGGGGGACGACGAGGCCACCCGCTCCTCGACCGACGAACTCGTGACCTGGGCCGCCCCCCGTGGGGCGAGGATGCTCGACCACTTCGCCGCCTGGGCACGTGCTCTCGCCGCGCTGGGTCGACGGGACTACGAGGACGCCTACCGGCTCACCACCACCATCAGTCCGCCCGGCCGCCTGGCGCCCCACGTGCCGGTCGCCCTGTGGGTTGCCAAGGACCTGGTCGAGGCCGCGGTGCGCACCGGACGAACGGAGGAGGCACGGGCGCACGTCGCCGCGATGCAGCGAACCGAGATCTTCCGGCTGCGTCCCCGGCTCACCCTGCTCTGCGCCGGTGCCGCGGCGCTCGTCGCCACCGGAGGCGACGCCGGGGACCGCTACCGCGAAGCTCTCGCCGTCCCCGGCGCCGAACAGTTCCCCTTCGAGCACGCCCGGGTGCAACTGGCCTACGGGGAGCACCTGAGGCGAACTCGGTCGACCTCCGCTGCCCGGGTGCAGCTCGCTGCGGCCCTCGAGACCTTCGAGCGACTCGGCGCCCGTCCCTGGGTCGACCACGCGCTGCACGAGCTGCGCGCCACTGGCCAGACGCACCAGGCGCCGACCGAGCAGCACCATGATCCTTCGGCGCTCACCCCGCAGGAACACGAGATCGCTTCCCTGGCCGCCTCGGGACTGTCCAACAAGCAGATCGGCAGCCGGCTCTACCTGTCCCCACGCACGGTCTCAGGTCACCTCTACCGGACGTTTCCCAAGTTGGGGATCACGACTCGGGCCGCGCTCCGCGATGCCCTGTCCCGAGCAGCGCCTCCGCCGGTGTCCTCGGACGACTGACGTCGGTGCGCGGAGACGAGTCATCCGGCGGATGGAGCCCACCGACGTCGACCCCTTACCGTCATGGCCGTCGCCGGGGATCGGGCTCGCGCGAGCCGGGTGCAGTCGACTCTGCTCCCACCTCACGCAGGCGGGCGGGGAGGAGCCGTCATGACGGTGCTGACACGTGGGTTCCGCCGCGGGAGGAGCCAGGGGCGCAGCGACGGCCGCCTGCCGCCCGGCCAGTACGACGTCGGAAACGGCTTCCCGGTGCTGTCCGCCGGACCCACGCCCCGCACGCCGCTGGCCCGCTGGGACCTCACGGTCCACGACCAGACCGGCGAGCTGCGCCGGTGGAGCTGGGAGGAGTTCCGCGCCCTGCCGCGCGAGGCGCTGTCGGTCGACATCCACTGCGTCACCACGTGGTCGAAGTTCGGCACCCGTTGGGAGGGCGTCTCGGTCGACACGCTGCTGCAGGACGCGCCGACCACGGCGCGCCACGTGCTCGCCTCGTCCGACGGCGGCTACACCACCAACCTGCCGCTCGAGGAAGTGACGGGGGGCCAGGCATGGGTGGTGGACACGTACGAGGGTCAGCCCCTCGCACCCGAGCACGGCGGCCCGGCCCGGCTGCTCGTACCCCACCTGTACTTCTGGAAGAGCGCGAAGTGGGTGCGGCGACTGACGCTGCTGCCGTACGACGAGCCCGGCTTCTGGGAGACCTTCGGCTACCACAACCACGGTGACCCATGGCGCGAAGAGCGGTACAGCGGCGACTGACCTGGTTGCGCGCCCGGCTGTCGGAGAACCGGCCGGAGAGCTCCCGCGTGCACCGGCTGGTGTTCGACGTGCCCGACTGGCCCGGGCACCTGCCGGGTCAGCACCTGGTCGTCCGGCTCACCGCCGAGGACGGGTACACCGCCATGCGGAGCTATTCCGTGGCCTCGCCTCCCGAGACCCCCGAGGTGCACCTGCTGGTCGAGCGCCTCGAGGGCGGTGAGGTGTCGCCCTACCTCGTCGACGAGCTGACCGAGGACGACGAGATCGAGCTGCGCGGGCCCATCGGCGGCTACTTCGTGTGGTCGGCAGCGGCCGACCGCCTCGGTACGGAGGAGGCCCGGCGTCCGGTGCAGCTGGTGGCGGGTGGGTCGGGCGTCGCCCCGTTCGTCGCCATGCTGGACCACCACCGTCGGGTGGACGGCGCCACCCGCGTGCGCCTGCTCTACTCCGCGCGCACCGAGGACGACGTCCTGGCCCGGGACGTACTCGGGCCCGAGACGACGGTGACGCTGACCCGGGAGTCGCCTGCCGGCTGGTCCGGGGAGTCCGGCCGGATCGACGCCGACATGCTGCGCCGGTGCACCTTCGGGCCGGAGGAAGATCCCCGGATCTTCGTCTGCGGCGCCACGACGTTCGCCGAGGCCGTGAGCTCGACCCTGCTCGATATCGGCCACCCACCGTCGTCCATCAGGATCGAACGCTACGGAAGCTCCGGGGAGCCGCCATGACCGACCCGACCGCCACCGTGGACACCACCGCCGCCCGGCGGCTCGACGGCAACGCGGCCGCCGGCATGCTCGCCGAGCTCTTCGCGGTCGACGTCACCACCGCACGGTCCCGCTGCGCCTCCTGCGGGACGACGTCGATGCTGGGTGCCCACCACCTGTACGCGGACGCGCCTGCGCTCGTGCTGCGGTGCCCGAACTGCACCGACGTGGTCCTCCGCTGCGCGATGCGGGAGGGACGCATCCTCCTCGACCTGCGCGGCGCGCAGCTGCTCACCATCCCCGCGCCCGCCGCGTCGAACGAGTCGAATGGCGCATGAAGGCGTCGCCTCCTCACCCCTAGCGTGGCGCCCTGCGCGCATCTCTCCACCTACCGCTCTCGAACAGAGGTGCGGGCCGCATCGAGCTCACTGCGCTGATGGCGCCGTTGTTCTCGGATTCCCTCCAGGAGGATCGGATGTCGACGCACACCACTGACCTCTTCCTCCTCGAGGATCTCGAGGAGGTCGGGAGGACCGGTGAGCTCGCGGAGAGCGATCTGGATGCGCTGCGCGCCGTCGCGGACTGGATCAAGACCTTCGTGGTCAGGCCGCACGAGGACCTCGGCCGCGCAGGGCCTGTCTGCCCCTTCGTTCCTGGGGCCCTGGAACGCAGGACACTCTGGCTCGCTCCCGAGCGGATCGCCGACCGGGACGTGCCACAGGTCGTCGAGCTCGTGAACGGCTACAAGAGCCTCTTCCTGTCCACCGGACCCACTGACGGGGACGACGCCGACCACAAGGTGATCGTCGTCGTCTTTCCCGACCTGTCGGCAGATCGCGCGCAAGGCGTCTTCGACGAGGTACTGCAGGAAGTCGCAGTTCCGTCGTACGTCGAGGACGGGATCGTGTTCGGGCCGTTCTACGAGGGCCATGCGGGCACGGCGATATACAACACGAGCTTTCACCCATTCCAGTCACCTGTGCCATTCCTGTTCGTGCGGCGTGGGGTGATCGGCGACTGGAAGTTCTTCCTGGACCAACCGGACTGGCTCGACCACTGGGCCCACCGCTTCGGAGTGTCCGCAGTCCACGCTCTCGCCGAGCAACTACGTCGCTCGCCCTGGCGCGCGCGGCGCGACTGAGAGCCCCGGCCGCTCCCGGCACCTGGACGGAGGGCGCGTCATGGAGACGCAGCAATCCCTGCTCGCCGCGATCCGCGAGGCGGTCCGCGGCCCGGGCTGGGTCCCCGGACGGCGACCCGCCGGCGGGAGGATGCCGTCCCTGGGCGGGGCCACCGGATGGCTCAACTCGCCGCCGTTGACGACCGAGGGGCTGCGCGGTCGGGTGGTGGCCGTCGACTTCTGGACCTACACCTGCATCAACTGGCTGCGCACCGCGCCCTACGTCCGCGCCTGGGCCGATGCCTACCGGGACGCCGGACTGGTCGTGCTCGGCGTGCACACCCCCGAGTTCGCGTTCGAGCACGACGTCGACAACGTCCGCCGGGCGATCGGGGACCGGCAGATCACCCACCCCGTCGCCGTGGACAACGACTACGGGGTGTGGACCGCCTTCACCAACATGTACTGGCCGGCCCTCTACGTCGTCGACGCGCAGGGGTACATCCGCTTCCACCACTTCGGCGAGGGCGCCTACGAGGAGTCGGAGCAGGTCATCCGGCAACTGCTCGGCGAGGCGGGCGCCGGCGACCGGCTCCCGGAACCGGTCACCGTGGACGCCTCCGGCATCGAGGCCGGCGCCGACTGGGCCGACCTGGGATCGGCCGAGAACTACCTCGGCGCCGAGCGCACCGACAACTTCTCCTCCCCCGAGCGCGCGACCACCGGCACGCCGCGTCGCTACACCACCCCGTCGCGGCTCGCCCCCGACTCCTGGGCCCTCGGCGGGGCGTGGACGGTGCAGCCGGACGCCGTGCGGCTCGACGAACCCGGCGGACGGATCGCCTACCGGTTCACCGCCCGGGACCTGCACCTGGTCCTGGCGCCGCCGTCCTCCGGGACCCCGGTCCGGTTCGGCGTGCGCCTCGACGGAGCGCCGCCGGGCCCGCACTCCGGTGACGACGTCGACGACGACGG
>DASQNB010000150.1:0-2015 GCA_035645175.1 Geodermatophilus sp. | reverse complement strand
GAGCTGCTCGGGATCCCGGTGCAGGACACCGGGACCACCACGTTCCGGCCGCCGTACACCCCGGTCGCCTTCGCCGCCCTGGCCGGCCGCGACCGCGGCCGGCTCTTCGACCCCGAGCGGGTCACGGCCCTGCACGACTGGCACGTGGCGGCCGGCGCGGTCTTCGAGGACGTCGGTCAGTGGAAGCGTCCCCGCTACTACCCGCAGCCCGGCGAGGACATGGAGACCGCCGTCCTGCGGGAGTGCGCCGCGGCCCGGACCGGCGTCGGGATCCTCGACGGCTCCACCCTCGGCAAGATCGACGTCCAGGGCCCGGACGCCGCCGTCCTCCTCGACCGGCTCTACACGAACCTGATCAGCAGCCTGAAGGTCGGCTCCGTCCGCTACGGGGTCATGTGCGGCGTCGACGGCATGGTCATCGACGACGGCACCGTGCTGCGCCTGGCCGAGGACCGCTTCCTCGTCCTCACCACCACCGGCGGCGCGGCGAAGATCCTCGACTGGATGGAGGAGTGGGCCCAGACCGAGTGGCCGGACCTGCGGGTCCACTGCACGTCGGTCACCGAGCAGTGGGTCACCTTCCCCGTCGTGGGACCGCGGTCCCGGGACGTCATCGGCGCGGTCTTCCCCGGCGTGGAAGTCTCGAACGAGGCCTTCCCGTTCATGACCTGGCGGGACACCACCCTCGACGGGGTGCCGGTCCGGCTGGCCCGGATCAGCTTCTCCGGCGAGCTCGCCTTCGAGGTCTACGTCAACCCCTGGTACGCGGTCGCGGTCTGGCAGCGGCTGCTCGACGCCGGCCGCCCGTACGGCATCACGCCGTACGGCACGGAGACCATGCACGTCCTGCGCGCGGAGAAGGGCTACCCGATCATCGGGCAGGACACCGACGGCACCGTCAGCCCGCACGACCTGGGCATGGCGTGGGCGGTCTCCAAGAAGAAGCCCGACTTCGTCGGCAAGCGCTCCTTCGCCCGCCCGGCCAACGCCGACCCGCTGCGCAAGCAGCTGGTCGGGCTGCTGCCCCTGGATCGGGAGACCGTGCTGCCGGAGGGCTCGCAGATCATCGACTTCCTCGCCGACGGCCAGCTGCCGCCGCCGCCGGTCCCGATGCTCGGCCACGTCACCTCCAGCTACCGCAGTGCCGAGCTCGCCCGCCCCTTCGCCCTGGCCCTGGTCAAGGGCGGCCGGGAGCGCATCGGCGACACCGTCCACGTCCCCGTCAACGGCACCCTCGTCCCGGTCGAGGTCACCGGCTCGGTGCTGGTCGACCCCGAAGGAGCCCGTCGCGATGGCTGAGCTGCTGCGTACCCACCCGCTCGAGGGGTGGCGCACCGCTTTCGAGCGGCTGCCCGACACCGTCGGCATCACCGTCGAGCCGTTCGTCGCGATGGTCGACGTCCGGCTCGGCACCGTCGGCACCGAGGCGTCGGCGGCGCTGGGCGTCGAGCTGCCGACGGCGCCCAACACCTGGGTGCCGGCCGGCACGGGGCGGGCCGTCTGGCTCGGCCCCGACGAGTGGCTGCTCAGCAGCACCACGGAGGCGCCGGAGGAGCTGGAGGCCCGGGTCCGCGCCGCCGCCCTCGAGCTGGGCGGTTCCGCGACGGACGTCTCCGCCCAGCGGATCGGCCTCCGGCTGACCGGTGCGCGAGTGCGCGACGTCCTGGCCAAGGGCTGCTCGATCGACCTGCACCCACGGGTGTTCGGCCGGGGCAGCAGTGCGCAGACGATGCTCGGCCAGGCCGGCGTCGTGCTGCTGGCCCTGTCCGACGCCGCCGACGACGTCGTCGTCCTGGTCCGGTCGTCCTTCGCCGGCTACCTCGCCGACTGGCTGCTCGACGCGGCCCTCGAGTTCACCACCACCCACGACAGCTGACCGACCCTCGTCGGCCGTCCCCGGATCCACCGGCACGTCAGGAGCGAAAGCAATGTCCACCACCCCTCGTGTGGTCGTCATCGGAGCGGGGATCGTCGGCGCCAACCTGGCCGACGAGCTGACCGCCCGTGGCTGGGAC
>DASQNB010000149.1:0-8698 GCA_035645175.1 Geodermatophilus sp. | reverse complement strand
GAGCAGTGGTGCGCGGGCGGTCCGGGGCCGGCCGGGACGTGCTGGTCAGACGGTCTCGGGCACCCGCAGGTGGGCCAGGGCGAGGTCGAACTCGGCGACCTCGAGGATCTCCATGCCCATCCGGCTCGCGAACTCCTCGCGCAGGGTCGTGAACTGGTCCCGGGTGCCCGCCATCGCCGCGCGGTCCTCGAACACGACTGCCGAGGCGCATCGGCCGTCCCGGCGGTCGACCATGAGGCTGTTGCTGCAGAACCCGGGTGTCTCCTCCCACCAGGGCATGAGGCTCTCCCGGTAGGCGTCGGTCACCCGGTCCAGGTGCGCGGCGTCGGTCCGGGCCCACGTCACCCGCGCACAGGCGCCGTCCCCGGCCCGGTGCGCTCGGTGCAGGACGGCGATCTCCCACTCCTGGACCTCGGGCGTGGCGCCGAACCTCTCGGCTGCGCGTTCCCGTGACGGGCGGACCTGGTCGGCGCTGGCGTGCATCGCGTCCTGGGTCTCCCAGGCGCTGGTGATGATGCACCGACCGGTCTCACGGTCGCTCAGGGCCGAGACACCGACGCAGCCGCCGAGCTGGGTGACCATCGGCATGACGTCGTCGCGGACGAAGGCGGTGAGGTCGTCGACGGCCTCCGGCCGGACTCGCATCGTGGTGGATCGGGCGTACATGTCACCGCTCCTCCCTGGTGACGGCGACGCCCCTGCGGCATCGCCGCGCGGCCCACTGTGCCCCTCTCCTCGGGCCCCGGCAACGGGCACCGCCGCCCGTGCGACGGGGCACTCCGGAGTCCGCCGGGCGTGTGGTCGCGGATCGCAGATCTCGACGCACACCGGCGCGTACCCGCCGTGGGCCGCCGTGGCGATCAGCGCGCTGCCGTGGCCGACCCCGTCGACGAAGACCCCTGGCCGACCCGTCCCCCGACGGCCCGGAGCCGCGCGAGGACGGTCCGCTCAGATGCCGGTCCCGGCCGGCGGCACGCCCTGCTGGACGGCGTGCACCAGGTCGGCGTGGCGGCGCTCGGTCTGGTCGGCGCAGGTGCGGGCGAACCTCAGGAGGCCTCCCGGACCGGGCTCGCCCGGCGCGGCCAGGAGGGCGTCACGTCGGCGGCTCCCGGCCCGTCGTCATGCCTCGGATCGAGCCGGTCATCCGTCCGCACGCGCGTCCACGACGACGTCGAACCACTCGGAGCGACTCGGCCCCACTTCCAGACGTTCGAGGGTCGACCGTCGGTCCAGGAATGCCGGGTCGTGGTGCCAGCTGGACCAGTCGTCGCGGGTCCGCCACGTACCGACGATCACCCGTGTGGAACCCCCGTCCTCCGGGGCGAGCAGTTGACCCGACACCCATCCGGGCCGACCGCGGGCGGAGTCGAACCGCTCGCGCATCGCCGCGTCCCACTCCTGTTCTGCGCCCGGGCGGAGTCTCGTCGTGGTCACCACCGTCATCATCACCGGCTCCTGTCGTCGGAGGGGTTCGGGGACGACCAGTCTGGGCCCTGTCCTGTGCCGCACCCGCCGTCCGATCAGCGGCTCGGTCAACAGCCGCGGCTGGTCACCGATCAGCCGCGGCGGGCAGACGGCGGCGACGACACGCGCCGCACCCGCGGCCGGCCGTCGGGCCCACCGGGGTCCGACGCAGTCGGCGGGCCGTGGACCGTCGTACCCCGTGCAGCCGGTGTGGTGGCTGGCCGGCACGTCCGGGTGTTCGCCGGAGCCGGTGGGGTCGCGGTCGATCTCGATGACGTCGTGGTCGCCGCGACCCCCGACGCGGGCGCCGGCGTCGTCGTGGTCAGACCAGACGCCGCCAGTTGCGGCCGTCCCGGGCGATGAGGGCGGTGGCCTCCGTCGGGCCCCAGGTCGCCGCTTGGTACAGCGGGATGGGTCGTGGGTCCTGGCTCCAGTACCGCAGCACCGGGTCGACGATGCGCCAGGAACGGCCGACCTCGTCGGCCCGGATGAAGAGGGTGGGGTCGCCGATGAGCGCGTCCAGGATGACGCGCTCGTAGGCGTCGATGGACGCCTGCTCGAAGCTCTCGTAGGAGAAGTCCATCGACGCCTTCTGCACCCGGAAGGCGTGGCCCGGGACCTTGGCGCCGAACCGCAGGCTGAGCCCCTCGTCGGGCGCGACGCGCACGATGAGCGCGTCCGGCTCCAGGTCGGGAGCGGAGCCGGGGAACAGTGGCAGCTGCGGTGGCCGGTGGAACTCCATGGCGACCTCGGTGACGCGGGCGGGCAACCGCTTGCCGGTGCGGACGTACACCGGGACGCCGTTCCAGCGCCAGTTGTGGATGTCCAGGCGCAGCGCGACGAAGGTCTCGGTGGGACTGAGCGGGTCCACGCCCGGTTCCTCGCGGTACCCGGGCATGAGGTCCTCGCGGGTGCCGCCCCGGGTGTACTGGCCGCGGACGGCGTTGGCGGCGATGTCCGCCTCCTCGTCCAGTGGGCGGATGGCGCGCAGCAGCTTGACCTTCTCGTCCCGGATCGCCTCCGGGTGGAACGAGGTCGGTGGCTCCATGAGGAACAGCGACAGGACCTGCAGCACGTGGTTCTGCACGATGTCGCGCATCGCACCGGTCGTCTCGTAGAAGCCACCCCGGTCGCCGACACCCAGTGTCTCGGCGACGGTGATCTGCACGTTGTCGACCCAGGTCCGGTTCCAGATGGGCTCGAAGACCGAGTTGGCGAAGCGGAGGGCGAGGAGGTTCTGCACCGTCTCCTTGGCCAGGTAGTGGTCGATCCGGAAGATCTGTTCCTCCCCGAACGCCGTGGAGAGGTCGGCGTACAGGTCCCGCGCGCTGGGCTCGTCCCAGCCGAACGGCTTCTCGATGACCGCCCGGACGAAACCGTCGCCGTCCGCGGATCCCAGGCCGGCCTTGCCGAGGCTGAGGGCGACCGGACTGAACAGACGCGGCGGCACCGAGAAGTAGTAGACACGGTTGCCCGCCGTCCCGTGGTCGCGATCACACTCGGCGAGCACCTCGGACAGCCGCTGGTAGGTCGCCGGATCGTCATACCCACCGTGGACGTAGCGGACCGTCTCCGTGAGCTGCTGCCACCGGGGGTTCCTGTCGCCGGCGACACGCGTACGGCAGTACTCGGCGAACTCGTCGTCCGTCATCGGGGTGCGGGCCACCCCGACCAGCGTGACCTCGCGCGGCAGAGCGCCGTACGCGGCCAGCCGCTCCAGCGCGGGCAACAGCTTGCGGGCGGTCAGGTCACCCGAGGCGCCGAAGATCACCAGACAACATGCCGGTGAACGGCGGTCCTGATCGGTCGTCACAGCTCTGTGTCCACCTCTGCATCCGCTCGGGGACGGTCGCCCGATGGCGGCGTCCGGTCCGATCAGACCTCATGGGACGACGTCGCGGGCGGCTGATCGACCCGGCCCGTGGCCCGGACGTCCGATCGGACGGGCCAGTACGTCGAGGCCGTGCTCACGGCCCTCGACGGGGGATCGGTGACGAGGGGCTGACGGGTGGGTCACCCACGGCACGCACGGCTGGGCCTCGTGACCCGCATCCAGCGCGGCCGTGCACGGCCTGCAGATCGACGCGACCCCCGAGGACACGGCGCCGCGCCAGTCGGTGACCCGTGGGCGCCGAGCGGGTCGAACGGCACTCGACGCGAGGTCACCGGGTCCCGGAGGCGTTGGTTGCCTTCCGGCCGCGCGGCCGCCCCGGCGTCTTGCGGTGGTGCGGTCATGGACGTTTCCTGTGATCCCGGCCGGTGGCCGAGGTCCGGTCACGCCACGGTCAGCGCAGGGCGCGGGGAGAGGGGTACGTCGACGATGGTGGTCTTCGCCGAGGGGCTGGTCGCCCCGGATGGCCTGGCGGTGCCGGAGGACGGCCACATCCCCTCCGTGGGGACGAGACGGGAACGCAGGCCGGTCGACGAGGTCGGTGACGGGGGGATCGAGGTCGTCGACACCCGCTTCGACGGACTGCTGCTCGACCGCCATGCGGTGCAGCCGGAGGCTGCGTCGTGAGCAGGTCACACGCCCAGCAGTGGGTGATCGTCGAGGCGATCGAGCGCCCGCCGGCTGCGGTGGTCACGGCCCTGGCCGCGTTCCCCACCACCCAGATCGCGGACTGCGGTGGGCCGGTCGGGGTGGTCGGGCCGGGGCTCGGCAGGATCGCCGGGGGAGCGGAGTTCTGTGGCCCCGCGGTCACGGTCTGGACCAAGCCCGGGGACATCCTGTTCATGCTGAAGCTGCCCGAGGTGACCCGGCCCGGCGACGTGGTCGCCGTCGACGGCGGTGGCAGGGAGGACGCCGCCGTCCTCGGCGACATCCTCGCGGGAGCAGTCGCCAGGAGGGGTGTCGTGGGCATCGTCGTCGATGGAGCGGTGCGCGACATCGAGGGGATCGACGAGATCGGCGTACCGACGTTCGCCCGTAACGCCCACCCCGCCACGGGGTCCAACGAGGGGCCGGGCGCGCTCAACGTCCCGGTGCAGGTCGGTGGGGTCGCCGTGCATCCGGGTGACGTGATCCGCGGGGACGCCAGCGGTGTCGTCGTCGTCCCGCGTGAACACCTCGACACGGTCATCGCGCTGACGCGCGCGGTTGCGCAGCGGGAGACCGCATGGCGGCAGGCCATCGCGGACGGCGCCAGCGTGGCCGCAGCGACCGGGGCGGACGCCGTCATCGACGAACGTCGCACCACGACGGCAGTCCCACTTCCCTGAGGCTGCCGACGTCGTGGGGACCGGCCATCGCGAATGGCGCGGACGGCTCTGCCTACCAGGTGGCCAGGACCCGGCAGGGGCCGCCTGAGCCCTCGGCCCATGGCACCAGTCCCACCGTGATGGTGGCGCCGCACGGCGGCAGCTGGTCCAGCCCGGCCAGGGCCTCCAGTCCCCAGCGATCGGCCCGGCCGAGGATCTCGTGGACGGGAAAGGTGGTGGAGCTGCCGGGATCCGTGCTCAGCGTGTCGACGCCGACCCCGACGACGTCGCGCTGGCTGACGAGGAGGTCGCAGGCCTCCGCGTCGAAGCCGGGGAAGGAGAAGGGGCGTTCGTCGAGGCTGTCGGTGCCACGGAAGGCGAGGTCGCCGGCGGCCCAGCGCGACGCCCATCCGGAGTTCATCAGGACGGCCGCGCCAGGCTGGATCGGCCCGTGGTCACGCTCGAAGGCTCGGATGTCGTCCACGGTCACCACGGCGTCGGGGTCCTGCGCCGCCTTGTCCGTGATGTCGATGACCACCGCCGGCGCCACCAGTTCGGCGGCCGCGATGTCCTGCGACAGGCGCGCCCCGCCGATGACGTGGCCAGGGGCGTCCAGATGGGTGCCGACGTGCTCGGTGAAGGTCCAGCGGTTGTTGTAGAAGGCGAACTCCCCAGCTGGGGCGGGTGGCTGGAAGTTCTCCCGCGTCGGCTTCTCGTCGCCGAAGGTCGGCATGTCGGGGGAGAAGACGTGGGTCAGGTCGACGACCCGGTGCGGCAGGCGGGACGGTCGGCTGCGGACGCCGGGTGGTGCTGCAGCCGCGGGTGCGCCCGGCACGAGCGCGACCGCGGCCGCGCCGACACCGGAGGCCAGCAGTCGGCGGCGTGACAACCGTGCCATCGGCGCTGGCTCGGTCTGCTCCTGCGGCGTCGGGTGGGGGTGGGGGCCGTGCTGCGTGGGTCCGGCGGGGGTCGGGTGCGGGTCCAGTCGTGACCGCACGGCCTCACGGGTGCCATCGAGGCACATGGCGCCTCCTCGGTCTCGCGGCGTGGTGACGAGGTCCATGAACCCGCCGGCGCGCACGGGGGTCAAGGGGTCTGCCGACCGCCGACGTGCCGCAGCCGGTTGATCCGGCAGGCCACCGGATCGCGATCGACGAGGTCGGCGCGCGTGCGCGGCAGCCTCAGCCTCCACGGGCGCACTCGTCCTCCGCGTCGGACCCGGCCGGCTACGGGCGAGGCCCGCCCGGCTGTCGCCGTGCCAGGGTGGACGGCATGACTGTGGAACGGACGGTCGAGTTGCAGTTCGAGGAGTCGGCGCGGATGGCGGGCACCCACAGCAACCTCTCGGCCGTTCGCAGCGACGAGGCCGCCCTCTGGGTCGCCGGGGACGAGACCGCGACGATCGAGCGGCTGATCGCCAATGCCCCGGACGAGCCGCGCCGCTACGCACGACAGGCCAGCTTCCGGCTCGCCGACTTCGTACAGCTGCCTGCTGCTGGCGAGGAGGACGCACAGGACGAAGCCGACATCGAGGGCCTGGCCCGGCACGGCCGGTTCCTGTGGGCAGTCGGGTCGCACAGCCTGCGCCGCAAGCAGATCAAGGCCGGGCACAGCGGCGAGAAGGCCCTGCGCCGGCTGGCCGAGGTCACCGGCCAGCCCAACCGCCAGATCCTCGTCCGACTGCCGGTCGGCGTCGTGGACGGCCTGCCGACCGTCGTGCGCGAGGTGGAGGAGGACGGCGTACAGCACCGCGCCGCATCGTTCGGCGTCCACGGCACCGACCTGCGGGAGATCCTGGCCGACGACGAACACCTGGGCCCGTTCCTGCCGCTGCCGAGCAAGGACAACGGGCTGGACGTCGAGGGCATCGCCGTCACCGGGCCGCGGGTGTACCTGGGCCTGCGCGGGCCGGTGTTGCGCGGCTGGGCTGTGGTGCTGGAGCTGCGACCCGACGTCGATCCCGGAGCGCCGGAGCGGCTGCGCCTGACCCGGTTCGACGACGGTCGCCCGTACCGCAAGCACGTCCTGCGCCTCCGCGGCCTCGGAGTCCGGGACCTCTGCCCGCACGGCGACGATCTGCTCGTGCTGGCCGGGCCGACGATGGATCTCGACGGACCGGTGCACGTCTTCCGCTGGCACGGGGCACTGCAGGCGGACACGCCGCAGGTGGTCCGCGGCGACCGACTCACGCGGGAACTCGAGCTGCCCCACGGCGACGGCCACGACCACGCCGAGGGCATCGGAGTGCTCGGTCCGGCCGACGACCCGCGCCTGCTGGTCGTCTACGACAGCCCGTCCCCGGCCCGGCTGACCGACGACGGGGGCGTCCTCGCCGACGTGGTCCGGCTGCCGGGCGCGCCCGGCAGGTCTGCCCCCGACCGGAGCGGTGTGCTCTCGGAGCACGTGTCGACTGCCAGGAACGCCATGGGGTGCGGCACGTCTCCAGGCGTGCACCTGAGGGAGATCACCGACGACAACCGCGAGGCGGTCTGCGCGTTGCGCGTCCGAGGTCGCCAGAAGCGGTTCGTCGCCTCGGTGTCCCGCTCGCTCCGCGACGCCGCTGAGGCGCCCAAGGCCGCGCCGTGGTGCCGGGCCGTGTACTGCGGCGACGAACCGGTCGGCTTCGTGATGCTCTCCTGGAAGGCGAAGAGAGGCCCGTACCGAGGGCGCCACTTCCTCTGGCGGCTGCTCATCGACAAGCGGCACCAGAGGCGGGGGATCGGCCGAGCAGTGCTGACGCAGATCGTCGACCTGGTGCGAGCCGACGGCGGCACCGAGCTGATGACGAGCTACGAGCCCGGCAAGGGTGAGCCGTGGCCCTTCTACCAGCGGTTCGGCTTCCAGCCCACCGGTGAGATCGACGACGGCGAGATCGTCCTGCGGCTCCCACTGCCCGCCCGGTGAGCTCACGCGGGCCTCCCCCCGCTCGACTGGATCGGTCGGCATCGCACCATGACCACCCTCCGCCGGCCCAGGGGACTGAGGCGCCACGCGGCAGTTCCACCCCGTTCGACGTGCGGGCCGCGGCGCCGAGCGGGGACCTGTGGTTACAGCTGTTTCCCACGGCCGACCCGGCGGTCGAGGGGGACCTCCTGTCGAAGGCCGAGGCGGCCGGGTACTCGACGGTCTGGGGATGTCGTCGCGCGTTCAGCGAAGGGGATCGACATCCGTCGGATGCTGGGCGCACAATCGAACACGTGTTCGTACGACAACGGCTGCCCCCCGCGGGAGAACGAGCACCTGGGGCGGTCGTCCGGTCGGCTCGATGCCCAGGAGGTTCCGATGACCATCGTCTCGACGTCCAATCTGCCCGCCGGGGAGCCGGTCCTGACCACCGACGTCGTCGGCACCGACTTCGGCCTCCCCCTCGTTCGGCCGACCAGGAACAGGCAAGGGAGCCAGGTCCGAGTCGTGCGTTCGCGCTGCAGGGCACACGGGGGAGTCGTCGTGTGGTTCACCGACGGCACCAAGACCCCGCCGCTCCACGGGCGCACGGCGTGGATCGTCGCCGGGCCCGAGCTGGGTGCGCACACGCCGGCCCGTGTACCGGCGTGATCCGAGCCGGCCGTCGCGACACGGCCTCGCGGTCGGGGCGTACGGGTCCCCGCGCACGATGTGCCAGTTGTGGTGGTCGGGCGCGGCGGCGTGCACGCGGACCAGCACGTCCTGGGAGCCGATCTCGGGGAGCTCGGTGTCCACGAACCGCAGGACGTCCGGGGGCCGAATCGCTCCTGGGATCGCCTCCATCGCTGCTTCTTCGCTGCTCCTGCGTGGTGGGTGTCGCAGCCGGACCCGGCCGTCCCGCTCGGGCGGGGCGGCCGGGTCCGGGAACGTGCGCTCTCAGGCCGGTGACAGCCCGGAGTCCCGGTCGGTCGAGGTGAGCGCGGCGACGGCTGCGGGCTTGAAGCCCTTGGCGGTCAGGTAGACGCCGAGCGAGAACTCCCACGCGGCGATCGGGAGCGCGGCGAGCGCGGCGATCGGGGCCATCCGGTCGTAGACGCCGAAGAAGATCGCGAGGTCGGAGGCGAGGAGCAGC
>DASQNB010000148.1:0-2635 GCA_035645175.1 Geodermatophilus sp. | reverse complement strand
GCGGTGGGGGGTGCGGGGCTGCTCGCGGTCTCGCTGTCGACGAGGCCCGGCTCGCCGACCTTCTACGGCCTCACGATGGCTGTTGCCGGCACCTGGGTCGCCGGTGGCCTGGCCTCGGGTCCGCTGCACCTGGGCTGGATGTTCACCCCCGACCACCAGCTGCGCCGCCCCGTAGTGACGCCGGTGATCACCGGGGTCGGCGCCTTCTGCGCCTTCTACGGCGCGGCCCTGGTGGCCCGCCGGATCCCCGTCCTCGACCGGGCGATCACCAAGGTCATGCGCTACGCGCATCAGGGCTCGACCCCCCTGGTGGCGACCACGGCGCTGGCCAACGGCGTGGCCGAGGAGGTCTTCTTCCGCGGCGCGCTGTACGCCGCCATCGGCGTCGATCGCCCGGTGATCACCTCGACCGCGGTCTACGTTCTGGCCACTGCGGCCACCCGCAACCCGGCTCTGCTCTTTGCCTCACTGATCATGGGGGCGCTCTTCGGGATGCAGCGGCGGATCACCGGCGGCATCCAGGCCTCGGTGCTCACCCACGTCACCTGGTCGGCGCTGATGCTGCGTTTCCTGCCGCCGCTGTTCGCCGAACGCCCCGACATGCACGGCTCGCGCCCCGCGGCCGCCTGATGCTCCCCGGACCGCCTACCCCGGAGAAGCGTGCGGTCCGGGGCTCGAACGCTACCGGCGGCTCCTCTCCGGCGGCTCGTCTCCGGCGGCGAACCAACGCGATGCCGAGCAGCAGGGCGCCGGCCAGCGCAGTCTCGACGGCGCGCACCCGGCCGCTGGCCCGCAGGATGCCGAGCGCGTCGGGCTGGGCCTTCCGGGTACTGAGCAGCAAGCCGCCGACGGCGGAGTCGACCCCCGCGCCGACGGTGACGACGTGCTGCGACGGCGAGTACAGCCGGGCGGTGAGCCCTGCGTCGGCCAGGGCGCCGGCCAGCTCGCGGACGTCGGCCCGGCCGGGCCGGGTACCGTTCCGGGCGGTCGCCGCCTGCAGGCCGAGCATGAAGCCGCGCACGTCGGCGGCGACCACACGCAGGTCAGCGCCCTCGGCGGTGACGCGTACGGGTGCGCCGTCGACCTCGATCGACAGGTCGGCGGTCAGGTCGAGGCGGGCGCCCTCGACGCTCATCCCTGGCCGGCGTTCTCCGTCGTGGTGATCCGGAGCGTGCCGTTGAGGCGCCAGGTCGCACGGGGAGCGTCGGAGCCGGTCTCCCGCGGCACCTCGACGATCATGTCGACGAACTGGTAGTTGATCGCCGCACCCTTGCCGGTCAGGTAGGTCCACATCTCCTTGCCGAGGTCGGCGAAGCTGGTGGTCTCGTGGGACTTGATGTCCCGGCGGCCGGTCGCAGCGTCGTTGCTGGTCATCGTCATGGCGTTCTCCTCGAAGGGGGTGGTGAGGGGCGGTGTCGACCGGGTGGGCCCGCACCGGACGGCGACGCCGTCGCTCACGGCGCCGGTCATCTGTTGCGCACTACCCGGTCGGCGCAGGCGAACCGGAGCGAGCCGCCGGGTGCGCTCCGGCCGACTCTCGAGGCCTGCGCGGTCGTGTACTCGGCCGCGCCACCGCGTCGCTCCACGAGCCGTCGTCGGGTCACCAGCCGCGCGATCGCCAGTCGTGAAGGTGGGATCGCTCAGCGCCCAGTGTGGAGTCCTTGCCGTGCCCCGGATAGATCCAGGTCGAATAGTCGAGTGGGCTGAAGAAGCGAGTCTCGAGGTCGTCCATGAGGGATCTGAAGTCCGACGGGCGTGTTGTCCTCCCAGGACCCGCCAGGAAATGGGTCAGGCGAGGATGAGACCTGTGGCATGAGGAAACGTGCCCGGACATCCGTCGGTCATGGCCTTGACTATGGACGGCCAAGGGCACGGATAATCGCCCGACCCAACAGCTGCCGGGTCCGCATTGCAGATACTCGCTATCCACAGGCGTACAGATTTCGTGTGCCTCGCGTGTCGTGACCGAAGAGGGTGGCCCGATGTGGCGTCTTGCGCGTGTCCTGCTGGCCGTCGTGGTCGGGATGGTGGTCACAGCCCCAGCGGCATCCGCTGCACCGGACTACGAGTCGCGGCCTGCACCGGACCGTCAGCTGGCGACCCTCCTCGGGGAGCTCTGGGAGACGGTCCTCGAGACGCCTGTGCCCGAGAACCCGCTTGCCGCGGGCGAGCCCTGGTGCGTCGACCTGGACGGGGTGATCGCACCGTTCACCCTGGACCCCGCGGCCGTACCGACGTGCACCGTGGATGTCGGTACCGAGATCTTCGTCGCGGCCCTGAGCGTCGAGTGCAGCACCGTGGAGGAGCCACCGTTCTACGGCGGCAACGAGGCCGAGCTGCGCCAGTGCGTGCGGGATCTGGACGTGCTGCAGGGTGACCTCACCGTCACCGTCGACGGGGAGCCCGTCCCGCTGACCCTGGTGGAATCGCCCCTGCTGCGGCTCGACCTCCCGGAGGACAACCTCCTCGGGGTCCCACCCCAGCAGGCGCTCTCCGTCGCGTCCGGATTGGTCGCCCTCCTGCAGCCGCTGTCGCCGGGGACGCACGAGATCGTGACCACCGGCACGGGGACCGTCCTCGGCGACTTCACCAACGTGACGACGATCGTGGTCGAGCCGGGACGGTGGTCGACCCA
>DASQNB010000147.1:0-10305 GCA_035645175.1 Geodermatophilus sp. | reverse complement strand
ACCGCAGGCCGGCGTTCCTCCGTCGGCTGTTCGACGCGGGGCGGGAGCAGGCGGAGACCTTCCTGTCCGGGCTGCCCGGCTGACCGTCGGCGAGCCCGCGGTCCCCGACGGTCACGCCGGACCAGATCCCGACGTCCCCGCGGTCACGATGAACTCTTGGAAGCGTTGGTCGACGATGTCGTCGAGCCCGATCCGCCCGGTGACGAGCTCCTACGGGGGCACCCGCATCGGCTCGCCCGGCAACGTCGGGGAGCGGGACCCGTGAGCGCTGTTCAGGGCGGCAGGACCGCAGGTCGCGCCTGAGCGTCAGTGGGTGGGTCATCGGGGAGTTCTCGCGCCTCGGATCCGCGCGGGAAGCCGTGCCCGTGCCACCACGATCTCCGTTCACGGTGGTCATGCCTACTGCCGCACGAGGCGCGACCGGGCCGCCCTTGGCACACAGGGAGAAGACCACGGCACCCCGGCCTCCGAGCGTGGCGGTGAGCGACGTCCCCGTGCGGTTCCCTGGGTCACCGGGGGCGCCAGGTGCCGATGTGCGCGAGACGCCGTCGCTGCTGGGCCGCAGCCCCGATCACGGCCGGAGGCGCGGCTTCCGAGGCGGTCCGAGGCCCGGGCGCGGTGCGCCGTGGGGTTGGCGTCGTCGTACTCGAACTTCACGGCGACGCCGGTCACGTGCAGGCGCAGGCCGCGGATGCCGGACAGCATCCGACCGTGGGGAGGGGTTCCGACGGCGACGTCGGCATGGTCGCCCGCGGGCTGGCAGTGGGCGACCTGGCGGGCGAGCAGTTCGGCCTTCCCGGCCGGGTCGTCGACGACCTCGGCGCGCCGCGGATCTGGACGGTGGCGTAGTAGCTGGTGGGACGCCGTCCTCGTCGGGGCCGCCGGCCTTCGCGCGCCAGGTCGTGGGGATGTCGGCACAGTCGTCGATGACGGTGACGACGACGTCGGGGTCGGCGTTGATGGTGGCCCCCACCGGGTCGGGTCGGGCCAGGTGGACCAGCGGGTCGGTACCGCTGGGAGTCCCGTCGACGCTGAAGTGGGTCGGGATGACCGCGGGTGGCTGTCCGGGCAGGCCGTTGACGACGAGCTGTCCGAAGTCGTGGCCGTCGCCGAGCCAGGCGCGCCACTCCTCGTCGTCGAGGGCGGCGTCCCAGGGGTGGGTCAGCAGGGCTGGCCTCCGGCGCTGCGGTCGGGGTGGGCGAGCAGCCGCCGGCGGACGACGGCGTCGGGGCTGAGGGCGAGCAGGGCCTCGGTGAGCGCGTCGGCCGCGGCGTGCGCGGCTTCGTCGTCCAGCGGGTCCAGGGCGTCGAGGATGAAGACCGCGCTGGTGGTGGCGGTGGTGATCCGGGTGCGGAGGGCCTGGCGCCAGTTCCAGCGGCGGCAGGTGACGCCGGCGTCGTCGCGCCAGACGACCTCACCGGCCGCGGGGTGCTCGACCACGGGCTCGCCGCCGGCGGTGGTGTCGAAGGGCTCGGTGCCGTCGGCACGGACCAGCCGCGGTGGCCCGGCGTAGGCGTCGCGGTCCTCCCCGCCGATCGGCAGCAGGTGGGCGATGGAGACGGCGTTGTAGACATCGGTGATCCGGTCGATGCGCGGCAGGCCGGCCGGGTCGAGGCGGCGCAGGAGCGCCTCGACGCTGGGGCGGGTGCGCTGCGGCTTGGCGCCGAAGGCCCGGTAGGCCTCCCGCCAGGCGGCCAGGTGCGGCAGCTGCTCGGGCATCTGCCCGTCGAGGTGTTGCCGAGTGGTCACCTCGGCGGCGGCGAGAACGTGCTCGCTGGCCTCGTCGCTGGGGCCGCCCCGCAGGCTGTCGGCGGCGAGCAGCACCGCGCGGTAGTCCGGCCGCAGGTCGAACACCGCGGCGTCGACCGTGGCGGCGGCGAGCCATTCGCCGGGGTCAGGTCGAGGAGTCACGAGCGGCCTCCGGTGACGTGCGGCTGGAACACGGTGAGGGCGAAGCGGGCAGGCGTGGCCGCGTCGGCGGGGGTGGCGTAGCCGTGCGCGACGTCGCCGGCGAAGGCGGCGGAGTCGCCGGCCTGCAGCTGCTCGGTGCGGTCCCCGACGCGGAGGTCCACCTGACCGTCGAGGACGAGCAGCAGCTCGCGGGTGCCGGCGCTGTGTGCCTCGCTGGTGTGCGCTTCGCCGGGCTGCAGGGTCCAGTCCCACAGCTCGACGACGTCGGGTGGCTCGGTGCCCGCGACCAGCAGCGCCTGCCCGCCGCGCGGGCCACGCCACAGCACCGGCGCCTGCCCTGCCGCGGTGACGGTCACCGCGCGGGGACGTTCGACGTCGACCAGGACCGGGAGCCCGACCCCGAGGGCGTCGCTGATCCGCAGCAGGGTGGCGATGCTCGGGTTGCCGTCGCCGTGCTCGATCGTGATGAGCATCCGACGGCTGACCCCGGACCGGTCGGCCAGTTCGTCGAGGGTCCAGCCTCGGGTGGTCCGGTGGTGCCGGACCCGCTGACCGATCAGCTCGTTGACCGCGACAACCTCGACCGTCATGTCTGCTGTCTTCCTTGCGTCATCCCCGGCTCCCCGGTCTACGCTGCCTCCGATAGTGCAACATAGTGCATTGAGGTGTGAGGGTGGGGTCGATGCGGGAGGACGACATGGCGGCCGTGGGACTGCGGGTGGAGACCCGGCTGGCGGTGCTGGGCCGTCCTCATGAGCCGGGGCAGCCGCTCAACGTCCCGATCGTCCCGGCGTCGAACTTCCGGGCGGCTCCGAGCGGGACGGCCGGGCGGGAGTACTCCCGCGACGACGGCACGCCCGGCTGGGAGGCGCTCGAGGAGCTGATCGGCGACCTCGAGGGTGGTCCGGCTGTGTGCTTCTCCTCGGGGATGGCCGCGATCGCCGCCGTCCTCGAGCTCCTGCCCGTCGGCGCCCGCGTGGTCGCCCCTCGGGACAGCTACACGGGCCTGCGTGCCCTGCTCGAGGACGGCGCCGCGGCCGGTGGTCGCTGGGCCGTGCGGACCGTGGACATGACCGACGCCGACGAGTTGGCCGCCGCGGTGCACGAGGCGGACCTGGTGTGGCTGGAGACCCCGAGCAACCCGCTGCTCGACCTCGTCGACATCGCCGGGGTCGCCAGGGCAGCCGCCGCGGCCGGCGCGCTGGTCGCCGCGGACAACACCTTCGCGACCCCGTTGCTGCAGAACCCGCTGGCCCTGGGCGCGGACTTCGTCGTGCACAGCGCGACCAAGGCCATCGGCGGCCATTCCGACCTGCTCCTCGGCACGGTGGTGTGCCGCCGCCCGGAGGACCGCGCGCGGCTGGTCCGCCGCCGCGAGGTCGCCGGCGCCACCCCCGGCGCGCTGGAGGCGTTCCTGGCGCTGCGCGGTGCCCGCACCCTCGCCGTGCGGCTGCGCCAGGCCCAGGAGTCCGCCGGCGAGCTCGCCCGCCGGCTGGCGGCACACCCGGCAGTCGGCCGGGTGCGCTACCCAGGTCTGCCCGACGACCCGCACCACGCCCTCGCCGCCCGGCAGATGCGCGGGTGCGGGTCGGTGCTCGGCTTCGAGGTCGCCGACGCCGACACCGCCGACGCCGTCTGCGCCCACGTCGGGGTCATCGCCTCCGCCACCAGCCTCGGGGGAGTGGAGTCCACCATCGAGCGGCGGGCGAAGCTGCCCGGCCAGGAGCACGTCCCGGCCGGCCTGCTCCGGATCAGCGTCGGCTGCGAACACGTCGAGGACCTGTGGGCCGACCTCGCCGCCGCGCTCGACACCGCCACAGGCGCTGTCGGCGGTCAGGGCACCATCGGCAGGACGAACCCGTGATCGACACCGAACTGCCGACCGCACCGTCGGCCGGCGCACTGACCCGCGGGTTCGCCGCCTGCCTGGCCTCGGTCACCGAGGTGTCGGTGACCGAGCTGCCGCTGCCCGCCGGCGACCTGCCCCAGGCCCTCGGCGCCTGGCGCACCTGGCTGGCCGGACGCGGCTCCGGTCTGGTGCCCATCGCCGACCCGGTGCGGTTCCAGTGGCCCGGCTGGTGGATCGCCGTGGTCGAGGACCCGGCCGGTGCGGGCGCCCAGGTGGCGGTGCTGGCCTTCGGCACGCCGCCGGGCGTCGTGCTCAGCCCGCAGGAGCCCACGCTCCTCGGCCGGGCCACGGCCGACCTGCCCATCACCGCCGCCTACGCCGTCGCCTCCCTCGACCCGGTCCTTCGTCCGACGCCGGCCACGCCGGACCTGCACGGCACCGTGGAGGGCCTCGCCGTCGCACCCGCCGCCGAGGCCGACATGCGGCTGCTCGAGGTCGCCTCCGCCCGCACCGGCCGGGGCCTCGACGGCGACCGCTACGCCGCCGGCGCCGGCACCTTCAGCCCCCGCGCCGACCGCCGACCCGGCTACGACCTGACCCTCATGGCCGCCGAGGTCCTCGACGACCTCACCGCCGCCGGCCACCCCGTCGACTTCGCCGCCACCCGGCGCAACGTGCTCACCCGCGGCATCGACGTCAACGCCCTGGTCGGCCGCACCTTCCGCATCGGCGACGTGCTCTGCGAAGGCCGCCGGCTGTGCGAGCCCTGCGTCCACCTCGACCGGCTCAGCGGGCCCGGCCTGCTGCGGCCACTCATCCACAAGGGCGGCCTGCGCGCCGACATCCTCACCGACGGAGAGATCCGACTCGGCGCGCCGATCCTCCTCACCTGAGGCGGATCGACGATCTCCCGGACCTCTGCACCGACGACACGGCGAAGCTCCACAGCATGTCGGCCAACAGTCGGGGCCTGACCGTCGAGGCCCTCCCCGAGCACCAACGGTGGCCGGGGCGACCGCCCACGCTGTGCAGGTCGGCGGTCGGATGCCTGACCACCATTGTTCCTCGTCCGCGGTGGTCGGCCCCCGTTCTCCAGCATTCTGTATCCCGCTCGAGCTGCACGGACGTACTTCGACGAACTGTGGTGAAGCGGCTCCGCACGTCTGGGGGACAGGGGCTCGCCGGATGTGGCCCTCTGGGCTCCCGTTCCGAGGTGTCCGCCTGACGGCGGGCACTCCACTCACTTCCGGACCTGGCCGATCGACAAGTCGGCGTCCGCTGCCGTCAACCGGACACTGGCCACGAGTTCCTCGTCGCCCCCGAAGGACGTCGGGTTGCGAGCTGGAGGCGAAGCACTCCCATGACGGCCTCCTGTGGGTGGGGGTGAGTCAGGCCCAGGGGCCGACGGATGTCTTCACCGTGCACGACCTCCTCGGTGAGTCAGGTCGAGCGGCACCGGAGGGTCGACGTCAGCGACGCCACCCGAACAAGCCGCTCCAGCGTCTCCTGCGGTGATTCACCGCGCTGGCGTTTCCCGCCGCGGGTGTTCGGGGGTCGACGTCGAACCCTGCGCGCGTTCGGGGGCACGAGCACTCCGCCTCGAGCGTCCAGGGAGCGTGGCTCACAACCACAACGGCCCCCAGCGCCGCGCCTCGGCCCGGACCTCGGAGTACGGGATGTGCGAGCTCTTCGCCTGGCCGATGACGTTGTGGCCCCCACGCATCGTCAGATTCGCCCGCAGGGTGTGCAGCCGGTTCTCGAAGAGCATCTTCCCGCTGATCCACGAGACCGCGTCCAGCTCCGGCTTCCACGCGTCGTGGTAGCTCGACGCCGCTCGTGCGAGAGCAGTGGCGCCGGATCCGGCCTCGCCGATGCAGCGGCCCAACTCGGTGGCCGCCTCCATGGCAGCGTTGACACCCTGGCCGATGGGTGGGAACGGCCCGGCGGCGTCGCCCAGCAGCACAGCCCGTCCTCCGTCGAGCCGGGAGCAGGTCAGCCTCTGGCCGATGTGATGGCAGGTCCGTCCCGCGAAGGCGGCGACCGAGGCCGCGCTGGCGAGGTCCAGGACACGTGGGCAGTTGTGCCGCAGGTAGCTGCGGGCGTCGGTGGCCGATGAGAACGAGAGCCGGCGTCGGGTCCCTATCCCGCAGAACCAGCGGGGGCCCTCGGACTCCTCGTCCCCCGGGATGGCACCGGCGATGCAGAACGGTCGGGTGGCCAGGGCGTGGAGGTAGGTCTCGTCGAGCTGATCGCTGAGCCGGTCGAGGGCGATCATCGTCAGGTGGTTCGGGAGCGACTTCCGGACCACGGTGAACCCAGGGACCTGCTCCTGCATCGCCTGCCGGACCACCGAGCCGGCCCCGTCCGCTCCGACGACGAGGTTGAAGTGCCGCGTCGTGGGCTCGCTGCCCGGCGGCGTGAACGACACGGCTCCGGTGTGGACGTCGACGTTGCTCACGCGACAACCGAACTCGATGTGGACGGCGTCCTCGTGGCGGTCGGTGATCACCGCCATGAGTGCCCGCAGGATGTCGCCGCGCGATCCGGTCCACCCGGGCTCCGGCCAGTCCTCCACGACCCGGTCCTCGTACTGGATGCCCCGGAAGGCGAGCAACCGGTCGTCGAAGTACCCGGTGGCGTCGATGTGGCGCAGGGCTCGCAGGCCGTGGCCGGTGATGTCGATCGTGTACGAGCGGTCCGGGTCGAACCGCGGGACCAGCTCCGGGTGCGCGTCCCGTTCCAGGATCGTGGTCGGGATGCCCCGTCGCGCCAGCGCGATCGCCGCAACGAGTCCCGCGGGGCCACCGCCGACGATGGCGATCCCTCTGGTGGCGTCGTGCTCCTCGGACAGGCCGTCCTGCGGTCGGTTCGACATGGCCGGCTCCCTTCTCCCTCGACGGACAGGTGCGCACGGTCAGGCTCCGTGCTCGCCGGAGGCGTCGCATCGATGACCTCCCCAGTCCTCCGGGGAGCTAGCCTTGCCCGGTGCTGCACGGCCGGGGGCCGGAGCGCACCCGCATCGACGGCGTGCTCGCGGGTGCGCGGGCATCGCGCAGCCAGTCGCTGGTACTCCGGGGTGAGCCAGGGGTCGGGAAGTCGACGCTGCTGCACTGGGCGGCCCAGCGAGCCGCGCCCGCCCGGTGCCTCCAGGCCAGCGGCGTCCAGTCCGAGCTGGAGCTGCCCTACGCAGTGCTGCACCAGCTGCTGCACCCGGTGCTCGATCGGCTCCCTGCCGTGCCACCCGTACAGGCCGATGCGCTGCGCGGAGCGCTCGGTGTGGGACCGGCGCAGGAGAGGGACCGCTTCCTCGTCGCGGTCGGCCTGCTGTCCCTGCTCGCCGACGTGGCTGCCGACACCGGTCTCGTCTGTCTCGTCGACGACGCGCAGTGGGCCGACTCGGCGTCGGTGGAGGCGCTGCTCTTCACCGCGCGACGGCTCGAAGCCGAGGGGATCGCGCTGATCCTGGCCGCGCGCGACGGCGACGGGGACGCCTTCGTCGCATCGGGTGTCCCCGAGCTGGTACTCGGCGGTCTCGACCCCGAGGCCGCGGCCGCCCTCGTCGACGAGCGCGCGCCGACGGTGGCCGAGCCGGTACGCCGCCAGCTCATCGAGGGCACGGCCGGGAACCCCCTCGCCCTCCTCGAGCTGCCGGACGTCTTGACCGCGGCCCAGCTCGCCGGGCAGGAGCCGCTACCCCACCCGATGCCTGTGGGGACGTCGATCGAGCGGGTGTTCGCGGGCCGGGCGGCAGGCCTCCCCGAGCCCAGCCGCCGGTTGCTGGTCCTCGCCGCCGCGGAGGACACCGGGCGGCTCGACGTCATCGGTCGGGCGGCGGCCGGACTGGGCCTCGACCTGGTCGCGCTCGGGCCCGCGGAGGCGGCTGGACTGGTCCGTGTGTCCGGCGGTCGCGTGGAGTTCCGTCATCCCCTGGTGCGATCCGCGGTGTACCAGCATGCCGAGTTCGCCGTCCGACAGACGGCGCACCTCGGCCTGGCGGCGGTGCTCGACGACGTCGCGGACCTCGACCGCCGGGCCTGGCACCTCGCCGCCGGGACGGTCGGGCCCGACCACGGTGTCGCGGAGCTGCTGGAGCAGTCAGCGCAGCGGGCGCGGACGCGCTCCGGTCCCGCGGCGGCCGCGGCCGCGCTCCAGCGGGCCGCCGCGCTCACCCCGGTGCCCGGCCTGCGCGGCCGCCGGCTGGTCGCCGCGGCAGAGGCGAGCTGGACCGCAGGTCGCCCCGCCTACGCGGGCGAACTGCTGACGGAGGCGGAACCGCTGCTGGAGGAGCCGGCGCAGCGCGCGACGCTGCGCGGGCTGCGGGGGCTCATCGAGCTGAGCGGCGGTTCGCCGGAGACCGCCTACCCGCTGCTCGTCGCGGCCGCGCTGGAAGCCGGAGACCGGGCCACCGCCGTGGCCCACCTCGCGCTCGCCGGCGAGGCGGCATCCCTCGCAGGCGGGACCCGGGCGGTCGAACTCGGTCGCGTCGTCCGGCAGGTCGTTTCGGCACACCCGGGCGCCGACGGGCCCGTCGTCGATCTGTTGACCGGGGTGGCCGAGGCGGCCGCAGGCGACTGGGGCGCGGGCGCCGCCCGGCTGCGCCGGGTCGTGACGGCCGCCCGCGGGTCCGAGGAGCCCATGATCTTGCTGCGCGCCGGACAGGCATGCCTCCTCCTCGGTGACGAGGTCGCCGCGCGCCGGCTGTACCTGCGGGCGGAACGGGCGCTGCGGCGGGCGGGCGCGATGGGGCTGCTGGCCACGACGCTCAACCGACTCGCCTTCTCCTACGCGCAGTCGGGGTTGCTCGATGACGCCGAGCTGACCTGCCGGGAAGGCGTACGCCTCGCCCGCGAGCTGGGGCAGCAGACGGCCACCGCCGACGTCGTCCTCGCGTTGGTTGCCGCGTGGCGCGGCGAGGAGGAGACCTGCCGTCAGCACGCCGAGGAGGCGGCTGTTCAGGCGGACGCGCGCCGGCTGGGCGCCGTCGCGGCGGGGGCGGCGTGGGCGTTGGGCCTGCTCGAGCTGGGTCTCGGCCACCCGGACGAGGCGTTCGTCCGGCTCGAGCCGGTTGCTGCCGGACGCGGCCTCGGGCATCCGGGCGTGGCGTTGTGGGCGACACCGGATCTGGTGGAGGCCGCGATGCGCGCCGGCCGGCCCGAGGGGGGGCGCGCTGCGCTGCAGCGGTTCGGGGCCTGGGTGCGGCGCGCGGGGACGCCGTGGGGGATCGCGCTCGCTCAGCGCGGCGCCGCGCAGCTGGCGGGAGGCGACCCAGCGGCCTACGAGGCGGCGCTGGAGCAGCACAGTGCAGCTGCGCGGCCGTTGGACGAGGCCCGCACCCGGCTCTCCTACGGTGAGGCGTTGCGGCGCCGGCGCCGGCGGGTGGATGCGCGAGCTGCGCTGCGGGCCGCCGCAGAGGCGTTCGATCGCGCCGGGGCCGCGCCGTGGGCGGAGCGGGCGCGCGCCGAGTTGCGAGCCACAGGGGAGAAGCTCGGCCGACGGCAGACCGCCGAGTGGGAGCGGCTCACCCCGCAGGAGCTGCAGATCACCCGGCTGGCCGCAGGGGGTGCGTCCAACCCGGAGATCGCCATGCAGTTGTTCCTGTCCCGGAAGACCGTGGAATACCACCTGCACAAGGTCTTCACCAAGCTCGGGGTCGGCGGACGGCTGGAGCTCGCCCACCTTCCGATGGACTAGGGACCTACCGGATTCGCGGGAGCGTCCGGCGGTCCAGGCTCGCCGGCGTGGTCCTTCCGGCTACCCGGACGAGGTGAGCGTCATGACGACCATCGACCGGCCTCGACCCGCCGCCGCGGTGTTCGGGGCCTCGTGATCCTCGCCGTCGTCACGGTCGCCGTGCTGTGGCTCGTCGGCCAGTTCATCCCGACGACAGCGTCGCATGACACGTCGGGTGCCAGGTGCCCGCGGACGTCGGTCCTGCAGCGGGAGCGTGCCCATCGACGCCCAAGTCGACGGGCAACACCGACGTCCGGCGGCAAGAGGACTGGGTCGCGACGGTACGGGGCTGAGGGGCCACCGACTACTGCGCTCGAAGAGGTCGTGTACCCGGGCTACTGGGCGAAGCGCAGCGCCGGTGCGGCGGGGTCCGAACGCGAGCATGACGGCCTTGCAGTGTGGGGGTCAGGCGTTCGAGTCCCCTCAGCTCGACCTCGTCGACCGGGCCGTGCTCCCGCAGGGAGGTCGGCCTGAGTCGTTCCTGGGGCCGTGTCGGTGCGCGGACGGTGCCTCTCACCCCCGCAGCACCCGCCCCCTGAGGTGTGCGGCGACTCTCGCTGGCGTTCCTCTCTCCATGGCCGGCGCCGGTCACCGGATCGAGAAGCCCGCAATTCGCCGATGTGCCGCAACCCGGGGATGCTGTGGCCGGAACTCGGGCAGCAAGGGGGTGACCGTGGATCTGCACAGTCGTCCGTGCGCCCTGCCCGTTGTAGCGCGGCGCCGAGCCGCGTACCGCCGACGGCCACCTGCACAACGGCCTTCGCGGGGACCGTGCCCCATGTCCTGCGTAGGACCGCCGGCCTGTCGTCGGGTCG
>DASQNB010000146.1:0-2664 GCA_035645175.1 Geodermatophilus sp. | reverse complement strand
GTCCGCCACCGGGTGGGCCTGGAGGAGGACACGGACCTGCCCGAGCCCGAGCGCGCCCTGTCCCTCGCCCGCGCCGCGGGCTTCGACCTGCCCGCCGGCGACGACGGCCGGCTCGCCGTGCGCCGCCCCCTGCCTGCGGTCGCGCACGAACCGGGGTACGTCGTTCTCCATCCCGGGGCGAGCGTCCCCGCCAGAGCGTGGCCCGCGCACCGCTGTGCCGAGGCGGTCGAGGCGCTGACCGACGCCGGCCACCGGGTGCTGGTCACCGGCGGGCCGGGGGAGCGCGCGCTCACCGCCGCGGTCGCCGGCACCCGCGGCGTCGACCTCGGCGGTGTGCTGAGCCTGGCCGAGCTGGCCGCCGTGCTGGACGGTGCCGCAGCGGTCGTCGTCGGCAACACCGGCCCGGCGCACCTGGCCGCCGCCGTCGGGACGCCGGTCGTCTCGCTGTTCTCCCCGGTCGTGCCGGCCGCGCGGTGGGCGCCCTACGGCGTCCCGACCGTGCTGCTCGGCGACCAGGACGCCCCCTGCCGGCTGACCCGGGCCCGCGAGTGCCCGGTGCCCGGCCACCCCTGCCTGACCTCGGTGACCGCCGCCGACGTCGTCGCTGCCGTGGAGAAGGTGGTCGCCGCGTGAGGGTCCTGCTCTGGCACGTGCACGGCTCCTGGACGACGGCGTTCGTCCAGGGCGCGCACGAGTACCTGCTGCCCGTGACGCCCGATCGGGGTCCGGACGGGCTCGGCCGCGCCCGCACGTGGGACTGGCCGGCGTCGGCCCGCGAGGTGACGCTGGAGCAGCTGCGCGCGGAGGACGTCGACGTCGTCGTCCTGCAGCGGACCCGCGACCTGGAGCTGGTGCGCGCGTGGCTGGGCCGCGAGCCCGGCCGCGACCTGCCCGCGGTCTTCCTCGAGCACAACGCGCCGGGGCTGGAGCCCGGTGACGGGCCGGTCCCGCACACCCGGCACCCGCTGGCCGACCGCGTGGACATCCCGATCGCGCACGTCACGTACTTCAACGAGCTCTTCTACGACAACGGCCGGGCGCCGACGACGGTCATCGAGCACGGCATCGTCGACCCCGGCGAGCGCTGGACCGGCGAGCTGGCGCGGGCCGCCGTCGTCACCAACGAGCCGGTCCGCCGCGGCCGCACGGTCGGCGCCGACCTGCTGCCCGGGCTGGCCGCTGCCGCACCGGTCGACGTCTTCGGCATGGGACTGGCCGGGCTGCACGAGCGCTACGGCCTGGCCCCCGACCGCGTCGCCCTGTACGACGACCCCCCGCAGGCCGCGATGCACACCGAGCTGGCCCGCCGCCGGGTGTACGTCCACCCGGTCCGCTGGACCTCGCTCGGGCTCTCCCTGCTCGAGGCGATGCACCTGGGCCTGCCGGTGGTCGCCCTGGCCACCACCGAGGTGGTCGAGGCGGTGCCCGCCGGTGCCGGGGTGCTCTCCACCCGGCCCGCCGTGCTGTGGGACGCCGTCCGCACCTACCTGCACGACGAGGACGCCGCCCGGCTGGCCGGCAAGGCGGCCCGCGCCGCCGCGCTGGAGCGGTACGGGCTTCCCCGGTTCCTCTCCGACTGGGACCAACTCCTCGGTGAGGTGACGCGATGAGGACATCCGTAGCCGGCTCGCCCAGCGACGTGGGGCCGACCCGTTGCGAGGTGACCCGGTGATCGTCGACCTGATCAGCGAGCACGCCAGCCCGCTCGCCGCCATCGGCGGGGTGGACGCCGGCGGGCAGAACGTGCACGTCGCGGCGCTCGCCGCCGGCCTGGCCCGGCGCGGGCACACGGTGACCGTGCACACCCGCCGGGAGGACCCCGACCAGCCCGACCGGGTGCGCACGGCCGACGGCTACGACGTCGCGCACGTGACCGCGGGCCCGGCCCGGGTGCTGCCCAAGGACGACCTGCTGGCGCACATGCCCGAGTTCGCCTCGGTGCTGCGCCGCGAGTGGGCGCAGCGGCCCCCGGACCTGGTGCACGCGCACTTCTGGATGAGCGGGCTGGCCGCGGTCGCCGCCGCCGGACCGGGGGCCAGGGCGGGGGGCATCCCGATCGTGCAGACCTTCCACGCGCTCGGGTCGGTCAAGCGCCGACACCAGGGCGCCGCCGACACCTCGCCGCCGCAGCGCATCGAGCTGGAGCGGTCGCTGTGCCGCACGGTCTCCCACGTGGTGGCCACCTGCTCCGACGAGGTCTTCGAGCTGCGGCGACTGGGCCTGGACAGCGACCGGGTCTCGATCGTGCCCTGCGGCGTGGACACCGGCGTGTTCACCCCGCGCGGCCCGGTCGCGCCGCGCGGTGCGCGCAAGCGGCTGCTGGTCCTGGGCCGGCTGGTCGAGCGCAAGGGCCAGGAGGACGCCGTCCGCGCGCTGGCCGCCGTCCCGGACGCCGAGCTCGTCGTCGTCGGCGGACCGCCGGTCGGGCAGCTGGACGACGACCCCGAGGTGCGCCGGCTGCGCGCGGTCGCGGCCTCCCTGGGCGTCGCCGACCGGCTGGTGTTCACCGGCGCGGTGGCCCGGGCCGACGTCCCGGCGTGGATCCGCTCGGCCGACGTCGTGCTGGCCGTGCCCTGGTACGAGCCCTTCGGCATCACCCCGCTGGAGGCCATGGCCTGCGGCCGGCCGGTGGTCGCCACCGCGGTCGGCGGGCTGCAGGACTCC
>DASQNB010000145.1:0-8064 GCA_035645175.1 Geodermatophilus sp. | reverse complement strand
TGGTCGGTGGGTCCCTGCTCGCTCATGTCACCACGGGCTGTGGCGCATGCGGCTGCACGACCGGGTTGGGCGAACTCACCTTGCGCCGCAAGGCCTCCCCTGTGCCGAACCTCAGGTACAAGGACGGGACGACGAACAAGTTCAGCAGCGTCGATGTCGTGAGCCCACCCAGGATGACGATCGCCATCGGGTACTCGATCTCGTGCCCTGGGACGTCGCCCATGACGACCAGCGGCACCAGCGCCAGAGCCGTGGCGAGCGTCGTCATGAGAATCGGGGCGAGACGCTCGCGCGCGGCTCTGATGACGAGTTCGGGCCCGAAGCTCACCCCCTCGAACGCCTCGAGGTGCTGGCAGTGGCTGATCATCAGGATGCCGTTGCGGGCCGCAATCCCGAGGACAGTGAATAGGCCGACGAACGAGCCGATGGTCATCGTGCCGCTTGTCACCCACGCAGCAAGCACCCCACCCACGAGAGCCATCGGAAGGGTGAGCAAGCTGAGCACGGCGAGCCGCCACCGGCGGAACGAGCCGTAGAGCAGGCCCAGGATCACCGCGAACGCGACGATGGCCAACAGACGCAGGCGTTGTGAGGCCGCAGCGCGCTCCGTGTCCTCGCCGGTTACCTCGATCCGGTAGCCCAGCGGCAGGTCGATGCTCCGGGCGGCTGCCTTGACGTCCGCCGCCACGTCCGCGAGCGGCCTCCCTTCGACGTTGGCGCCCACGTCCAGACTGCGCGAGCCGTCGATGCGGCGGATCGTGCTCGGAGTCGACTGCATTTCGACGCTCGCGATGTCAGCGAGCCGAACGGTTCCCCCGGACGGGGTGTCGATCAGCATGTCGCGCACGTGGTCGGGGTTTTGTCGGGACTCCGGCACGCTCCACACCATGACGTCGTAGGCTTTGCCGGTCCGGAAGACGTCAGAAAGCTCCTCCGCCCCCAGGTACACGGAGGCTTGCCGGTGCACACCCCCGGGGGTCAGGCCCACCGCCTGCGCCTTGTCGAGGTCGACCTGCACGACCAGGTGCGGGATCCGGGTCTGCAGATCGGTATGTGGGTCCACGACGCCAGGGATCTTTGCGACCGCCTCCTCGATCTCGTGCGCCTTGGATTCGAGGACGTCGAGGTCGTCGCCGTACACCCGCACAACGACCGCTTCGCCGGCGCCGGTCAGCACCTCCCGGATCCGTTCCTTGAGGTAGGTCTGGACGTCACGCCGCAGGCCCGGGTACCCGTCGACCACTGTCTGGACGCGGTCCAGCGTCTCCTCGTAGTCCTGGTCGGGGTCGATGCTGATCCAGTTCTCGACGAAGTAGATGCCGTAGACCTCGTCGCCCCCCACCGCCTGCCCGACGTGCGCCCCGAAGTTGCGCACACCCGGCACCGCTCGCAGCTCACGGCTGGCCGCCTCGGTCACCTCCATCGTCTCGTCGTACGACGCGCTCGGCTCGAGCACCCAGTGCATGAGGAAATCGCGCTCGCGGAACGTGGGAAGCAGGTCCTGACCGAGCCGCGGGACCACCGCCACCCCTCCGACCACGGTGGCCAGGACGACGACGTAGGCGGCCAGGGGTCTGCGGACTGTCGGACGGAGCAGGCGGGTGTACGCCGCTTGCGTCCACCGCATCGCGGGTGGCGACTTTGGCTGCAGTTTCGCCCCGCGCAGCAAGATCAGGGCCATGGCCGGCGTCACGGTGACCGCGACGAGCATCGAGGCCGCCACTGCGAGCGTGTAGGACATGGCGAGCGGCTGGAAGAACGAGCCCATGAGCCCGGTGAGGAAGAACACCGGGATCGCGGCCGCAAGGATGATGAGCGTCGCGTACACGATCGGACTGCGCACCTCCAGCGAGGCCTCGAGCACGATCGACGCAGTTGACCGGGTACCCCCTTGCGCACGGTGTTCTCGCAGCCGGCGGACGATGTTCTCCACGTCGACGATGGCGTCGTCGACGACCACGCCGACGGCGATGACCAGCCCCGCTAGCACCATCGTGTTCGTCGTCTCGCCTCGATGGTGCAGCACGAGGGCTGCCGTCATGAGCGAAAGAGGGATGGCGAGGAGGGAGATGAGCGCGGTCCGCCACTGGAAGAGGAAGAACATCAGGACTACGGCCACGAGAAGGATGCCAAGCGTCAGCGCCTGGCTCAGGTTCTCGATAGCCAGCTCGACGAAGCTGGCCGGCCGGAAGATTGTCGTGTCGATCTCGAGATCGCCGAGCGCTGGTTCCATCGTGGCCAGGGTCTCCTCGACCAGGCGGGTGACGTCGAGGGTGTTGCCCCACGGCAGCTTCTCGACGATCAGGAGCAGCCCCTCACCGTCGTTGATCACCGCGTCCCCGATGAGCGGCTGGTGACCCTTCACGACGTCGGCGACGTCGCGCATGAGAACCGTCCGGTCGCCCTTCTTCACCACGACCAGCTGCGAGATGGACTCGGCAGATTCCAGGGGCAGAGAGTGCTGGACTATGTAGCGCTGGCCGCCGGAGTCGACGTAGCCGCCAGTCCCGATCTTCGTCCCGGTGCGGTGCTTGAGCAGGCCGGCGTCAGTGCCCGCGGACGCGGCCGACATCACCTGCTCGAGCGTGACGCCGGCCTCCCGCATGCGCGAAGGATCGACCTGGATCTGCCACTGGTTCTTACGCATCCCCCACACGGCGACGTTTGCGACCCCGGGAAGCGCCATCAGCTGCGGGCGGATCTTGTACCGCACGATCGTCGACTGCTCGATGAGGTCGAGGGAGTCGGACCGCACCCCGATCTTCATCACCCGGCTCGTAGCCGACAGCGGCTGAAGCACGACAGGTGGCGTGGCCCAGCTCGGCAAAGTGGGGGTGAGAACCTGGATCCGTTCGGTGACCAGGCGCCGAGCCTCGATGACGTCGGTCTCCTTCTCGAAGATCAACTCAATGGAGGACTGCTGCGGGATCGACTTCGAGCGCAGGGTGTCCAACCCCGGCATCCCCGTCAGCCCCTGCTCCAGGGGGACGGTGACGAGCTCCTCCACCTCCTGGGCGGATAGACCAAGGGCATCGGTCTGCACCTCGACGCGTGGAGGCGCGAACTCCGGGAAGACGTCGATCCGGGTGTCACGCAGCTGCAGACCGCCGATGACGAGCATGGCCAAAGAAGCAGCCACGAGGATGTAGCGGAACCGAAGGCTCGCGATGATGAACAGTCGCATCATGTGGCCGGCCTCCTAGTGTGCGCCATCGACGCCGGTTTCGGCGCCGTAGAGCTTGATGGCAGACCGGGTAACGACCACCGTTCCGACCTCCGGTCCCTTGGACAGCTCCGCCGTCTCGCCGATCACCTTCTCGATCGTCAGGGGAACCCGGACGTAGGTGCGATCCTCTGGGCTCGAGTACACCCAAGGGGCTCCCGTCTTGTCGTAGATGACGCCGGTGTACGGGATCGCGGTCGAGTCCTCTACTACGGCGGTCTGGACATCGAGGCGACGAACAGCCTCGGGGGTGAGCGTCAGAGTCTTCGGTGCGGACTCGTCCTTCCCGTCTGTGACCTCGATCGGAGGGATCGGCTCGTGGACCGCCGGCTCGACGGGCGCGCATGACCCCAGCAGGATGGTGCCGGCGAGGACGACGACGGGGACGAGGCGCCGTCTAGACATGGGTGCCCGCTCCCACTGGTCCGAAAAGTGCGGTCTCGTCGTAGGTCAGGTCTTGCAGGGGCTCCTCACGGCCGCCGTACCGGGCTGCCACCGCAGGCAGCACCACGAGCGACACGATCCCTGCCGTGATGGCACCGCCGGCCGTGACGAGGCCCAGGTGGCCGAGCGCCTCGAGTCCCGGGCGTGCGCCGACGAGCGCCACCCCGACTCCGACGAGGAAGGTGAGCACCGTGGCGGGGAAGACGGCGGGGATGACGGCACGCAGGACAGCGCCGTCCTCGAGGTCGTCGGCCCGAGTACGACCGACGGCGACGACTGTGAGGGCGTTGTGAACGCCGAGCACTGCGAGGGCGACCAGGCCCAGCAGGCACCCGATCGTCAGTTCTCCCAGGAGCAGGGCCGCGAGGAAGCCCCCACTCATCCCGAGCGGGATCGCCGCCGTGGCGGCGACGGCGATCCACCAGTTGCGGGTCGCGGCCTGGAGCAGGAGGAAGACGCCGAAGAGGGCCGCCGCGGCGAAGAGGAGGACCTCACGGACGTTGCCGACGGCCGCGGCCGCCTCTCCCCTGACCTCGGCGTGGTACTCGGCCGGCATCTGCATGCGAGACAAGCCCGCCGCGACGTCGTCGCGGGTAGCGCCGCTGTCGATGTAGGCGACGATGTCGAGGCGGCGCTGCACCGACTCCCGCCGGATGACGGTCGGCTGCTCGGCCAGCGTCACGGTGCCGAGCTCCGAGAGCGGCATCTGCCCGCCGCCCGGCACGTTGATCGGGAGCGCCTGGATCTTCTCGGGGCTGTTGCGCAGGTCCTCACTCGTCCACACCTGGACGTCGAACACCTTCTGCTCCTCGAAGATGGCGCCGACCTCGAGGCCTCCTACCAGGGTCGCCGCCTGGCGTCGGACATCGCCCGGGGTCATGCCGAGGGCCTGCGCCTTCTCGAGGTCGACGGTGATCTGGATGTTCTGCTCGGTCGGAGGCTCGACGAGCCGAGCACCAGTGACCCCGGGGGTCTCGCTCACGACCTCGAGCGCGTTCTGAGCGGCGGTGCGCAGGGTGTCCGGCACGGGGCCGTACACCGAGACGACGAGGCTCCCCTCCGGGTCGGGGAAGATTGTGTCCAGGCGGCCGGCGAGATAGCCGCCGATCGAGGGCCGCAGCTCACCCACCGAGCGGGCGGCCTCCATCGCGCCACTGATGACAGCCGCGCGGTCGGCGGCGTCCGGGTCCATGCTGATCCACAGTTCGCCCGAGTTCGCGCCGACGACCCGTTCTCCGGTCACCGCACGACCCACGTGGCCGCCTACTCCTACGACGCCTTCCAAGCCACGAACCTCACCCGCGAGTCTCCCGAGGCTGCTCGCCAGCGACTGCGGAGACGTGCCCTCCGGCGCCGTGAGCTTCAGGACGACGGTGCGCTCTTGGAACTCCGGACGCGCCTCCACGCCGAGGCCAATGGCAAGGGCGACACAGGCCTCGATCCCGACGGCCAGGACGGCGACGACCGCCACCGCCGAAGACGCGAGCCAATCGGCCGCGGACGACAGTCGACGCGACGCCGAAGCCGGTAGCGCAGCTGCCGTCGGGCGACCGGTCCCGAGGAGTGCGGCAATCCCGGGCGCGACGAGGAGGGCCACGAGCAGAGCCCCTGCCGTCCCGAGGAGAAAGCCCGTCGCCGCCTCCGGAAGGAAAGCACCCCAACGGCCCTCCAGAAGAAACGCGGGCACCGCGAGCAGCGCTGCGGCTACGGCCGTGTAGACGGCCATGGTGCCGAGCGTGCCGTAGGCGCCGCTGACCCGCTGTACCAGCGGGAGCTCGCGCGATGCGCGGCCGACGGCCTCGACGGCTGACACCGCCTGAGCGATAGCGAGGACCGCCCCCGCCGCCAGTCCCGTCAACGCGATGAGGGTCACAGGCGGCTCACGCAGCCACAGGAGCAGGTATCCGGCGAGCACCGAGAAGGCCACCGTGCAGACGACGATGACCACGGGTCGCCAGGCACGGTAGATCAGAGCGCAGACGACGGCGAGCAGGAGGAGGGCGCCGAGGGCGATGAGCCCTAGGTTGCGCTGGGCGTCATTGACGTAGTCCGCCGGCCGGTAGAGGGAGGAGTCGAGCTCGACGCCGGGAAGACCGACCGAGAGGGACGCCAGCGCCCGCTCGATCCCGCGGCTGACCTCGGCAGTGCTCGCCCCAGGCTGCTTCTCGACCACCAGGACCAGGCCGGACTCTTCCTCGACGATCCCATCACCGATGATCGTCGGAGGCGCCTCGACGATGGTCGCGACATCGGCGAGGGTCACCCCACGGGGCGCGTTCTCCACCGCCACGCGGCCGAGGGCGGCGGTGTCGGTGATCGGCGAGATGTGCTGGACGTTGACCCGCTGCTGCGGTAGGTCGAGGAAACCCCCGCGGCCGGGGGTCGAGGCCTCGAGGAAGCTGAGCGGGGACACCCACAGCGAGTTGCCGGTGGTGGCGACGAGCTCGTCCAGCGACACGCCGTGCTGCTGCATCCGGACGGGGTCCGCCTGCACGTGCAGCTGTCGGTCGCGCATCCCCCAGACCGCGACGTTGGCGACGCCCCCGACGCTCATGAGCTTGGGGCGGATCGTCCACCGCGAGAGCACTGACAGGTCGATCAGGTCCAGCTCCTGCGACGACATTCCGATCATCATCACCCGGCTCGCCGCCGAGGTGGGCTGGAGCATCACCGGGGCCCGCGAGGCGTTGGTGAGCAAGGCGCCCTGCGTCAGACGTTCCTGCACTACTTGGCGCGCCCGGATCGGGTCCGTCCCCTCCTCGAAGGTCATGACGATGGAGGACAAACCGGGGATCGACGACGACTGCATCCGGTCGACCCAGGCGACGCCGCTCAGGAGGTTCGACTCGAGCGGCACCGTGACGAGGTCCTCGACCTCCTGGGCCGACAGTCCCAGAGCCTCCGCCTGCACCTCTACCGTGACCGGGGCGAACTCCGGGACCGGCTCGATCGGAGTGGCCCGCATCTGGACCACCCCCAGGACCCCGGCAACAACGGCGAGGATGAGGACTAGGACACGGGCGCGAACGCCAGCCCCGACGATACGACCGATCATGGCGACCCCCCTCAGCGACGGCACCCCGGGGCCGCTCGTTGGCCCCGATGAACGCACACGTAGCGTGAGCTGTCAAGCGAGATAACTGAATCTCCGCTGAAGAGGTACGCTGAGTGACGGCAATTGCCCTGGTTTGATAGAGCAACGATGCTCGACAGTTACCGAAGGTGCCGGTTGAGTCACCCTGAAGCGCTACTCTCTGTGCCCCGTTCTGGGCGGTACCCGTCTGAAGTTGGTGTTTCGGCAACCGGCGTGGTGCACTGGTGCGCCGCCTGTTCGCGATCGTCGGCAAACTCAGACAGTCCCAAGAGCAGGAGCAACCCCACGTGAGCAACCGTCGCAAGAGGTCCAACCAGTCCCCGGGCTCGGCCGGCAGGTTCCGGTTCAGCACGGAAACGAAAGAAGCAACAAAGACAACCGAGCTGATCTTCTACGTCGCAGCCGTTGCCGGTCTGGTCATCACCGCCATCACCATCGACGGCAACCCTGACCCCTTCGGGGCGGACCGTGCGTGGCTGTATATCACGGTCTTGACCGTCGCCTACCTGCTCAGCCGCGGACTTGCCAAGGCCGGCAGCTACGAGCCCTACGACGAAGAAGTTGACTAGCCGGCCACATGAGTTCCCTGCGGGTACGACCGGTCGGCGGGGCGGTCGGATGCTTGGTGATGGTCGTCGTGTCCGTCGTGCTATCGGTGGGCCTGACAATCCTGCTCAACGCGCTCTCTCGCTGACCAGCTCGCCTGGGCTCCGGATCAGTAGCGGCGGCCACTCGGCCTTCGCCGTCTTGAGATCGTCACGCAAATCGCTCTAGGCGACTACACGAACCCGCCGTACCGTATGGGTGTTTCCTGCATGTTGAGGATGGTTTGCTGGGATTCGATGCCGTCTCGACAGGCAACATGCACCGGGCCACAGACCCAGGAGGAGCAGACCATGGCGCCGCTTTCGACACGAGCCCGAGCGCAGATGCTCGAGACAGTCGTGGTCTTGGCCTTTGCGTTCATTCTCGCGGCGATCCTCGTGCTCACCGCAATGCTGGTTTGATGACCGACCCGCTAACAGCCAGATCGCTACAGAAGGTGACGTCCGGGACCGGGTGGCCCTTCCGGCAGCTGGTGGGTACTGTGCCGCGGCCCGCGCGCGGTCGGCTCCTCCTCAGCTGGGGAGGCGGAGTCCGGACATGCCGCCGTCGATGGTCAGAACCGTGCCCGTGACCGAGCCGGACAGCGGGCTTGCGAGGTAGGCGATGCCGTGCGCTACCTCGACGGGGTGGACCAGCCGCCCCAGCGGCTGCCTGGCCCGTAGCGCCGCGGACGCCGTTTCGGGATCGTCCGCCTCGG